>JBIIJX010000040.1:0-14456 GCA_044233495.1 Candidatus Nanopelagicales bacterium | reverse complement strand
CCTGCTCTCCTTCACCCGCACGGGTTCACTACCCATGACGAAGATGGGCGCCCTGCTCCAGGTGCATCCGACGAGCGTCACGAGCGCCGTCGACCGACTGGAGAGCCAGGGATTCGTCGAGCGCGTGCCGCATCCCTCCGACCGTCGAGCGGTGCTGGCCTCGATCACGGAGGCGGGCCGCGCTCGAGCCCTTGCCGCCACGACTGCCCTGAACGGCCAGGTCTTCGAACAGCTCGGCATCACCGAGCACCAGATCAGCCAGCTGCGCACGGTGCTCCGGGCGTTGCGCGCCAACGCCGGCGACTTCTAGTCCGCGCATTCACGCACGCGCCACAGGCACGTGCTCGTCATCGATCGGAAGTGTTCACGTCATGAATCGCATGGGTGTGGTGGGCTGCGGCGTCATGGGCGCCGGCATCGCTGAGATCGGCGCCAAGGGTGGCTGCGACGTCGTGGTCGTCGATGCGTTTCCCGATGCGCTCGAGCGGGCGAGGGAGCGCATGGCGGCGTCACTGGCCAAATCCGAGGAGAAGGGCAAGCTGGCCGAGCCGGCTGCAACGATCCTTGGTCGCATCCGCTGGACCACCGACCTGACCGTCCTCGCCGATCGCGAGTTCGTCACCGAGGTGATCCGCGAATCCCTCGACGACAAGGTCGCACTCATCGGGCAGCTGGACGCCATTCTCTCGCCGGAAGCCATCATCGCGAGCAACACCTCCTCCATCCCGATCGCCCAGCTGGCGGCCGCGAGCACCCACCCCGGGCGCGTCCTCGGAACTCACTACTTCAACCCCGTGCCGGTCATGCCACTCGTGGAGGTCGTCTCCGCGATCCAGACCGACCCGGAGGTCGCCGACCGGACCCACCGGTTCTGCGCCGACGTGCTGGGCAAGAAGGTGATCCGGGCCAAGGACCGCTCAGGCTTCGTCGTCAACGCGCTCCTCGTGCCGTACCTGCTCGACGCGATCCGCTCGCTGGAGAACGGCGTGGCGTCCAAGGAGGACATCGACGAGGGCATGGTGGCCGGGTGCGGAATGCCCATGGGTCCGCTCGCCCTGTGCGACATGATCGGCCTCGACACGATGCTGCTGGTGGCCGAGAGCCTCTATGCCGAGCACCTCGAACTGAGGTTCGCTCCCCCGGCACTGCTCAAGCGCCACGTCGAGGCGGGCATGTACGGACGCAAGTCCGGTCGCGGCTTCTACGTCTACAGCTGACGGCTACGTCCGTCGGTGGAGCCGATCGAGGGTCACACCAGCCCGAGTGTCCCGTAGGCCGGCTCCGCGAATACTCCGGCCACGAGCTCTTCCGTCACGGCGTCCAGAGTCGGCGGATTCCACCGCGGTGACCTGTCCTTGTCGATGATCAGCGCCCGCACCCCCTCGACTCCGTCACCGCCGTACATCAGGGCGCAGGAGATCCCGAACTCCATCTCGAGGGCGTGCTCGACGGACTCCAGCCGCTGGGCCCGCCGGACTGCTGCAAGCGCCACATGCACCGCCAGGGGGGACTTCGTGCGGATCAGGGCCGCAGCGTCATGCGCTTCCGCAACACCGCTGGAGTCGAGTGCACCCAGGATCCCCTCGACGGAGTCGTACCGGAAGCACTCGTCGATCCACCACTGCTGCTGAGCCAGCGGAGATTCCGGGGCCGGCACGGTGAGCTCCCTGAGCAGGCCGTCGAGTGACTCGTCCCGGATCCGACTCTCGAAGGCTGCCAGGTCGGGCACGGGGAGCAGGAGGTCTGCAAGACCGAGATGGATC
The DNA here is from genome assembly GCA_044233495.1 of Candidatus Nanopelagicales bacterium. GTDB lineage: Bacteria > Actinomycetota > Actinomycetes > S36-B12 > S36-B12 > UBA10649. The sequence continues at coordinate 12,693 of JBIIJX010000040.1, read as the reverse complement.
GCATCGCCTGGCCCGAATGACACTCCAGTCATAGCCAGGTACGTCCCGAGCGCGCCGGGCGCCTGGGCGAGAAGCCAGGTGGCCCCGACATCGGGGCAGATGCCGATGGTGACCTCTGGCATCGCCAGCACCGATCGCTCCGTCACCAGGCGCACGCTCCCATGGGCACTGACGCCGATCCCGCCGCCCATGACGAGGCCGTCCATGATGGCGATGTATGGCTTCGCGAACTGGTGGATCCGTGCGTTCATCCGGTACTCGGCACGGAAGAACTCGGCAGTGGTGTCATCGCCTGCGACCGCACCAGCATGCATGCGCCGCACATCCCCGCCCGCGCACAGGCCGTGGTCGCCGGCCCCGCGGATCAGCACGGCACGGACATCGTCGCGTGCCTCCCACTCGGCAAGGTGTTCGGTGATCGCCTGCACCATCTCAGTGGTGAGTGCATTGCGGGCCTGCGGCCGGTTCAGCGTGATGTAGCCGATACCCGAGACGACATCGAACAGAACGTCACGGCTCATGTCGGGATGCCGGTCAACGCGGGAGACCGCTCATCGGGAGAGATAGCCTCCGTCGACCGCCAGGGCGTGACCCATCGTGAACGACGCAGCCCCGGAGCACAGCCACAGGGCAGCGGCGGCGATCTCGTCGACCGTGCCGAACCTGCCGATCAGCGAGAGACGGTCGGCGACCTCCTGCGGATCCCGGCCGCGCTTGGCCATGGCTCCCCGAAGCATCGGCGTGTCGATGGAACCCGGGCAGATGGCGTTGATGCGGATACCACGCGGGGCGTAGTCGACGGCAGCGGACTTGGTGACACCCAGAACCCCGAACTTGCTGGCGGTGTAGGCCGACTGGTGCGCCTGGGGCCGGTAGGAGTTGGTCGAGGCGATGTTCACGATCGCGGCACCTTCACGATCCGTGGCCAGCATCGCGTTGATCTCGTGCTTCATGCACAGGAACACGCTCTTGAGGTTGACGTTGATCATGCGGTCCCAGTCGCTCTCCGCGAGATCGGCGAGGTAGTCGACCTCGAACTCGATCGCAGCGGCATTGACCGCGAAGTCAAGCCCTCCGTGTGACGAGACCGCGAGGTCGACCATGGCGCGAACCTCGGCGTCGCGGGAGACGTCAGCGTGGATGTACTGGGCCTCACCGCCGGCCTGCCTGATGAGGTTGACGGTCTCCTCGCCGCCGGCATCCGCGACGTCACTGACGACGACGCGGCTGCCGGCGGCGGAGAAGGCCACCGCAATGGCCCGCCCCATCCCTCCTGCTCCGCCGGTCACGACCGCTGAACGGCCTTCGAACCACTGGTCGAGGTTGCCGAGATGGGACAACGCCCCGCCTTTCGTGTGCTGGTCGAACGTGCTGATGCGACGAGCGTGACGCCTAGTAGGGCGACGCGCCGCCATCGATGTTGATGGTCGTGCCCGTGATGCCTGCGCCGAGATCGGACGCCAGGAGCACGCACGCTGCCGCAACCTCCTGCGGCGTGTTCGGGCGCTGGATGCAGGTCACGCTGTACATGACGGCCGCGAGCGCGTCGAGATCCGGCAGGCCCATGGCCTCGACCGTGGCCGGGCCCGTCTCGTAGAACATGTCGGTGGGCACGAAGCCGGGGCACACGGCATTGGCGGTGATGCCTGAGGTGCCGACCTCCTTGGCGAGAGCCTTCATGAAGCCGATGATGGCGTGCTTGTTGGTGATGTAGCCGGGCACGGCCATCGTCGTGATCTTGCCGTACATCGAGCTCATGCCGATGATGCGGCCGAACTGCTGCGGCATCATGTACTTGAGCGCACGGCGTGACATCCAGAAGGTCTGGTTGAGGTTGAAGTCGAGCTCGTACTGCCACTCCTCGTCGCTCATCATCGCGACCGGCGCAGTGTTCGCGACACCGCCGGCGTTCGGCACGACGATGTCGACGCGGCCGAAGCGCTCCGCCGTGCCATCGACCAGGGCCTCGACGTCAGCCTGCTTGGAGGCGTCAGCCGCGATGAAGTGCAGGCGATCCCCTCCGCCCATCTCCTCGATGGCCTTCTTTCCCTTCTCGGGGTTGCGTCCGCTGAGGACGACGCTGGCGCCCTCGGCATGGAAGGCCTCGGCGATGCCGCGGCCGATGCTGCGGGTGCTCGCCGTGATGACTGCGACCCTGCCGTCCAACTGGCCCATGTGGTGCTCCTTCTCCTGAGTTCCTCGGACTTGGCGCCGAGCGGTCCTGCCGAGGCTAGTAGGACTTCCTGCAGACCGCCCGAGATTGGCCGATCCGGGCTGAGGGCACGGAGTTCACATCCCCGTGAACCGTGCTGTCCGCTTCTCCTGGAAGGCCGCCACGCCCTCAGCGAAGTCGGCGGACTCCAGCAGCGGCCCCTGGCCGGCGCGCTCGGCCGCGAGGATGGCCGGCAGCGCCGCGACCGTGGCCTCGTTGATGATCCGCTTGGTGGCCGCCAGGGCCCGCGGAGCCCCCGCTGCGACCCGGGCCGCCAGGGCCTCGACGTGGGCGTCGAAGTCCGCATCGGGGACAACCTCGGAGATCAGCCCCCACTCTGCGGCCTGGGTCGCGGTGACCTTGTCGGCCAGCAGGGCCATGCGGGCGGCCCGCGCTCGCCCGACCGCCGCCGGAACCAGCAGGGAGGCGCCTCCGTCGGGCATGAGGCCGATCCGGGCGAAGGCGAGCATGAAGGACGCAGACTCCTTGGCGACCGTGATGTCGGCTGCCAGGGCGAACGAGCAGCCCACTCCCGCCGCCACCCCGTTGACGGCGGCGACGACCACGACGGGCGAGGTGGTGACGGCCAGCGTGAAACGGTTTGCAGCGTCGAGGGTGCTCAGACCCGGGGCGGCGCCGTCGGGACCCACATCGGCACCGGCGCTGAAGGCGCGGCCCTCGCCGGTCAGCACGATCACGCGGGTCCCGTCGGAAGCCGCCGCCTCGACGGCATCCGACGCTGCCTCGATCATCTCCGCAGTCAGGGCGTTGAGGCGATCGGGCTTGTCGAAGGTGATGCGAAGTACCCCGCCATCGCGCCGGACACGCAGTCCTGACTCACCCATCGGCAACCTCCTCTGGCCGTCACGTCCCCCGCACTATAGCGATAGATTCTTTACATGGAGTTCAGTATGACTCGGGACGTCATCGTGCTCGGCAGCGGTGCGGCGGGCCTCACCGCCGCCCTCGCCGCGGCCCAGGCGGGTGCCGATGTGGGCCTGTACGAGAAGTCGGACGTGCTCGGCGGCTCCAGCGCGATCTCCGGCGGAGTGCCGTGGATGCCCCTCAACCACCACCAGGACGAGGCAGGCATCAGCGACACCCGCGAGGAGGCCCTTGCCTACCTGGCCTCGCTGTCACTGGACCGCATGGACCCGGCCATGGCGGAGGCCTTCGTCGACCACGCTCGCGAGACCGTCCAGTGGCTCGAGAGCACGACCGAGGCCCGCTTCACCCTCCTTCCCCACTACCCGGACTACCACCCCGAGAATCCGGGTGGGAAGCCGGACGGCGGACGCTCGCTCGATCCGGGACTGTTCAGCTACGCCCGGCTCGGTCCCTGGCAGGACAAGGTGGCCCGCAGCAAGCGCAGCGCCCACCTGAAGATCACCGACACCACCCTGGGTGGTGGCACCGGCTACCTGTCCGAAGAGGAGCTGCAGCGACGCGTCGATGCCGACCTGCGCGGATGCGGCAACGCCCTCGTCGGCCCGATCATCAAGGCCCTGCTCGACCTCGGCGTCGAGCCGGTCCTGAATGCCCGGGCCACCGATCTCGTCCTCTCGGACGGACGCGTCACCGGCGTGCGCTTCGACGTCGACGGACGCGAGCAGGTCGTCGGCGCGCGTCACGGCGTTGTCCTGGCGACTGGAGGATTCGAGTGGGACCCGGAGCTCGTCGCTGCCTTCCTTCGCGGACCCATGACGGCTCCGACGTCCATGCCGACCAATACCGGTGACGGGCTGCGGATGGCCATGCGGGTGGGAGCCCAGCTCGGGAACATGGGGCAGGCATGGTGGGTGCCGGCTGTGAAGATCCCCGGCGACACCGCGTTCGGCCAGCAGCGATCGAACCTCGTCAACCGAGAGCGCACCCTTCCGGGTTCGATCATGGTCAACCGGGCCGGGCGCCGGTTCACCAACGAGGCGACCAACTACAACGCCCTGGGCGGTGCCTTTCACCAGCTCGATCCAGTGACCTTCACCTACGCGAACCTGCCGGCCTGGCTGGTGTTCGACCATGCACACGCAGCGAAGTACGGCACCTTCGGCGCTCCCGCCGGGACGACGGTCCCGGAATGGGTGGCAACGGCCCCCACGGTCGGTGATCTCGCCGCACAGGTGGGAATCGACCCGGCCGGACTCGAGGCCACCATCACGCGCTGGAACGCCTTCGTCGACCAGGAGTCCGACGAGGACTTCCGCCGGGGCGACAGCGCCTACGACCGCTGGAGCGGCGATGGCGACCACCGATTCCTGAAGGCTTCGACGCTCGGGCGGATCGACTCCGGTCCGTTCTATGCCGTGCAGGTCGAGTCGGGCACCCTGGGCACCAGCGGAGGCCCACGCACCGACACCAGCGGTCGGGTGCTCGACACGCACGCGGAGCCCATTCCGGGCCTGTACGCCGCGGGCAACGTCGCCGCGGCACCGACCGCCATGGCATACGGAGGTGCCGGGGGCACGCTCGGACCGATCCTGGTGTTCGGCCGACTGGCCGGCCTCGCGGCCGCGACGGGGCCAACAACTTCCTAGGCGCGGGCGCGCAGGGCCTCCCCCAGTCGCTCCAGTGCGGCACTCCGCCCGTCCTTGGGAAGGCGCACCCTGATGATGCACAGCTCGTCGGACTCGACAGCGAAGGCAAGTGCATCGTCGAGTTCACGAGAGGTCACGGCCAGGAAGCCCCGTCCGGTGCCGAACACATCGACCAGCCTCTCGGCGGCGATCGACGGGATGTCGTTGAATGCGCCATCGACGATGGGCCGCTGGGTCCCGTAGCCGGCGTTGTCGAGAACCACAACAACGGCCGGGATCCCGTGGTAGGCGCACGATCCCGACTCGAGTCCGGTCATGGCGAAGGCGCCGTCCCCCACCACGACGACGGGACGTCTCTGCGGATCCGCCCGGCCGACACCGAGCGCCGCGGGCACCGCGTATCCCATCGTGGCGTAGTAGGCACTGGCGTGCGCGTACGTCGGAATCCGCATGTCCACTGCGGAGAAGAGCGCTTCCCCGGGATCCAGCAGCAGGCAGTGGCGATCGTCGGTGTGCGCCTCGATGGCATGAACCACGTCGGCGACCGTCAGCGGTCGATCGTCCGGGACGAATTCGCCGTGCGGCGCCAGCGGAGAATGGTCGATGGCCATCGACTCGCCCGCCAGGGCATCCGCGAGGGCGGGGAGGAACGCCCACAGCGGCACCTTGCGGTACGTGACGTAGCCGACTGTGACGTCGTCGTCCGTGGCCAGGATCAGGCGCTCATGGTCGATATGAGCCGTGAACGCCCCCAGGGTCAGATCGGTCTGAAGCACGCCGAGGCTGAGGAAGACCTCGGCATTCTCCATCCGCTCGACGACGGATGCCGGGCTCAGGGCACCGAGGTACACGCCCATGCCCAGCCGATGCCGCTCCGGGAAGACCCCGCGCGCCAGGGAGCTCGTGGCCACCGGGATGCCGGCCTGCGTGGCCAGCCGGAACAGGTCGTCGCCGACCCTGCGACGCTGGACCGTCGACCCCGCATGGATCACAGCCGTCCGTGCCGCGCGAAGGTGCGCGGCGACGTCGTCGACAGCATGCCTCAGCGCGTCCGGATCCACCGCCGGCAGGCGGATGTCGAGTCCACCATCGGGTGCCTCGATGATCCGGGACACCATGTCACGAGGGACCTCGATGTAGCCGGGGCGCAGGTCGGACAGGACGGTCGAGATGACGCGGTCGATCTCCTCGGCAGCCGAGTGCGTGGAGGTGAGCACCGCCTGGGCGCACGTGAGGTCGCGGAAGACCTGAAGCTGGGAGTCGAAGTCCTTGACCCGGTGATGCAGGAGGGCGTCACTGCTGCGTTCCGCCACCCCGGGAGCTCCGCTCACGACCAGCAGCGGCACCTGCTCGGCCCACGCCCCAGCGACGGCGTTGGCGAGCTTCAGGCCGCCGACCCCGTACGTGCACACCACGGCACCCAGACCGCGCACCCGGGAGTAGGCATCCGCGGCGAAACCTGCGCCCTGCTCGTCGGCGGTCACGAGCACCGGCAGGCCCTCGTCCGTCAGCTCGCTCACGAGCTTCAGGACGTAGTCGCCGACGATGCCGAACGCCTCGGTCACTCCCTGGCTTCGGAGCCGGTCGACCAGATGGCGTGCGATCGTGAGTTCCTGCGCAGCTGCCACTCGCCGAGCCTAGTGGCACCCGGAATCGCCTCGTCATGCTCAGGTGCCGAGCGGGCGATCCCCTCGAGGTCTATCGGCCTCGCCCTTGCGGAAGTTCGACATGTCACCAGCGATGGGAGCGTGGTCGACGGTCGTGGTGGCCTCGTGGACGCACGTGCGGTGGCTGATCCGCCACTCCCCGTCGCGCTTCTCGTAGCGATCGAGGTAGCGGCCGAGCCACACCGACCAGGGTCCACCATCGCGCGGCACAAGGTACGTGACGTTGTAGAGCTCTCCACGTGCATGGGTGTCGTCGTCGAACTCGATGCTGTGGTTGTAGACGCAGTGCATCGTGCTGGCCCAACGGTCATGGGTGCCGACGACGCGTTCGGAGAACTCCCAGCCATTGCCCACGAATCGGCCGTGGTCGTCGGTGGCGTCAGGCCAGTAGGCGCTCTTCATGAGTTCGGCATCGAGGCGATCGACACCCCGTGCGTATCGAAAGGTCGCCTCGCGAATCCCCTCGCGATCCTCTGGGCGCATGGTCATCACCCCACTCTCTCTCCGGCGTTCACCGCGGCGGCCGACTGACCTGCAACACGGCCCATGGTCACGCAGTTGCCGTAGGAGTTGCCGCTGCCCACGTATCGCGGGCCGATCACACCCCCCGTCACCTCTCCGGCGGCGAAGAGGCCCGAGATCGGCCGGCCGCTGGAGTCGAGCACCCGAGCGTCACGGTCGATGCGCAGGCCGCAGGCCGTGAAGCAGCAGGTCGCCGGCCGCACCTCGACGCCGTAGAAGGGACCCTCCTCGATCGGCTCGAGGAATTTCGGGTCCTTGAGGTAGTCGGCGTCCTCGTGCATGGCGTGCAGCTCGTTGACACGCTCGACCGTGGCCTGCAGGTGCCCGGACGGCAGTCGCAGCAGCCTCGCGAGGTCCTCGACGGTCTCAGCGACCTTGACCTTGCCCTCCTGCTTCATCATCTCGATGACGTCGAGGTTCCAGTGCGGACTCTGCCGCTTCGTCGAGCCGGGGATGGACTGCTTGTAGCGGGCCACGCCGAGCTCGGTCGCCTCGACCAGTCGACGGTGGTCGAAGATGGCGAAGGCCACGTCTCCCTGTTCGGCAAGCAGCCCATCCATGATCCCGTAGGGCGCCGTCTCGTTGCAGAATCGACGACCGTCGCGGTTGACCAGCACGAGCCAACCGGGGATGTAGGCCTCGTACATCCGATCGAAATCAGTGTGCAGCAGACGAAGGCCGCGGTCGTGACCGGTGACCTGGGCATCGACAGGACGCGTGAAGTCGAGGGCATCGCCCCGGGCACCGTCGGCACCGATGTAGTAGGACCAGCCGGTGCCGTAGACCGAGGGGAAGAGCTCGCGTCTCTTCTCCTCGCTGGCACCGAATCCCCCGCTGGCCACCACCACCGACCCGGCGGTGATCTCGTCGTCGCCGACGGCCACCCCATGCACCGCAGAGTCCACCGTGATCAGCCGGTCGATGCGCTGGCCGAGCGCGAACTCGACCCCGGCCTCACGGCACCGGGCGTACAGGACGTCGACCACCGCCTGCCCGCGCCCGATGGGGCAGTGCACCCGCGGCACGGTCTCGTCGCCGCCGTAGACCATCTGGTCGTAGAACTCCACTCCGTGATCCCCGAGCCACTCCACCGCCTGCCCGGCGCGCTGAGTGAGCCGCTCGACGACGGCGGCCTCGACCTTCCACTGGTTGAGCGTCATGTAGTCGTGGAAGAGGGCCTCCGAGGAGTCCTCGATGCCCAGGGCCCTCTGGTAGCGCGTGCCGGCCCCCATCATGAGTCCGCCGGAGAGCCGCGACGATCCCCCGATGACCCCCTCCGCCTCGGCCACCAGGACGCTGGCGCCTTCCTCGGCGGCCGCGAGGGCTGCTGAGAGCCCGGCGGCACCGGAGCCGATCACAACGACGTCGAAGTCGTACTCGCTCACAGGTGCTCCTTCAGTGGCGGCGGGAAGATTCCCGCCTGTGCCGTGACACCACCGTCGCACATCAGCACGGCGCCCGTGATGAAGCTGGCAGCCGGTGAGCACAGGAAGCAGATGGCCTCGGCCTGCTCATCGGGCGTGCCCATGCGCTGCAGCGGGATGTTGCGCGTCAACTCGTCCAGGTGCTCGGCGCTGAGTCGGCCGCCCTGCAGGATCCCCGTCATGGTCGGTCCCGGAGCCATGACGTTGACGCGGACACCCCTCACTGCCCAGTCCAGAGCGGCCGCTCGGGCGGCATTGATGGCCGCCGCCTTGGAGGCGTCGTAGGCGAAGCGCTCAGGATCGGCGCGGATCCCCGAGGTGGAACCCACGACGACGATCGCTCCGCCGCCGGACTCCGCGATCGCGGGAGCGCCGTGCCGGATGCCCAGAACGACCCCTCTCGCGTTCACGGCCATGATGCGGTCGAAGGCATCGACGGCATCGTCGGCCGTCCAGTGGGTGCGCCGTGCGATACCGGCGTTCAGCACCATGACGTCCAGTCGGCCGAACGCGGCGATGGCCGCGGCGACCATCGCCGCGTTGTCGTCCTCGATGCTCACATCAGCCGCGACCGGCAGGATCCCGTCCATGCCCTGCGCCCAGCCCACGGATTCGATCGCCACATCTGCGGCCACCACCCGGTGTCCGCGCTCGTGGAGCATGCGCGCCGTGGCCAGACCGATGCCGGCCCCGGCTCCGGTGACGATGGCGACTGGCGCCATCAGCGGCCCTCGAACATCTCGTAGACGATGTCCTCCCCGTCCGTGCGCCCCTGTCCGATCGCCTGAACTCCGTTGAGCCACGCGTAGCGCTCATCATCTGTCTCGAACGTAGGTGCCACGGTGTAGGTACCGCGGCCGCGGTCGGCGCGCCCGTGGTACGTCACGTAGACGAGCGCGCCGTCATCGGTGCGCACCACCTGGCGGACCTCCAGCAGCATGATCGTGCCGTCGGCCGACGGCAGTGCCCAATCACCTCCGGGTGGGACGATGTCACCGCTGATCCGCTCGCCGTCCCACCGTCCCTCGGCGATGCCGCCGATGACCCGTCGATGGAAGGCGGTCTGGCCCATCCGGTGGATGTCGCCGCGCGTGACCCGGACGGTAGCCAGGGGTACCAGCTCGAACGGCAGGTCGGTCATGTCTCTCCTCATCAGCGCTGTCGGATGGGATCGGTCACACCGTCCCACGAGTCATGCAGGTCGCGCAGGTGGGCGAAGAATCCCATCGATCGCTCGGTCTGGCCGTATAGCTCGACGAAGATGCCGAGGTCGCGGCGGCAGTCGAGATACACGGCCGGAGCGGAGGTCATGAGGGACGCGGCCACCTCGTAGCCCGCGTCGGTGAACACGGCGACCTGGCTGTCCCAGTCATCCATGGGGACGAGCGCGCAGACGTGGTGGAACCCACCCTCGCCGGGTGCGTACATGTCTCGGTAGATGGATTCGCCCGGGTCCGACTGCGCGATGAGCTGGACCTGGATGTCACCGGACTGCCCGAAGGCATAGTCGACGGCCGTCTTGCTGGGAGCACCGCGATACGTCAGTTCCCTGCCGACGAAGTCGCGCATGACGACGAATGGGCCAGCCCCCAAGGTCGAGCGCCACTGCTCGATTCCCGCGTCGAGGTCGGGCACGACGAACGCATGCTGCACCACACGGTGCCGCAGGAGTGGTGCGGCGATCACAGGGAACTCGACTTTCCACGCACGCGCACGGGATCCGTGACACCGTCCCACTCCTCGTGCGCCACCCGGATCTCACGGAAGAGCTCGTCGACATCCTCGTTGAGGCCGTGGAGCTCGACGAAGAAGCCGAGCGTCCGCCTGCAGTCGAGGTAGGCGACAGGGACGTACGAGTGGAGGGTCGAGGCCACCTCGTACCCGGCATCAGTGAACCGGGCCACCTCGCGCTCCATGTCCGCCGCAGGCACGAGGCAGGCGACGTGATGGAACCCGCCCTCGCCCGGAGCGAACATGTCGCGGTAGATCGACGGGGAGTCGTCCATGCACTGGATGAGCTGCACCTGCGCCGGGCCTGCCTGGCCGAAGGCGTACGAGAACACGGCTTCGTCACGCACGCCTCGGTAGGTGTGGTCGCGGCCCCGATGATTCCGGCTCACGAAGAAGGGTCCAGCCCCCATCACCTCGACCCAGTGCCGGACGCCCTCGTCCAGATCGTCGACGACGTAGGCGTACTGGACTATCGGGTACCGGATGAGCGGCTCGCGCACCCGCCGCTACCCGAGGCTGTCGATGGTGACCGTTCCCGCGGAACCGTCGACGGTGACCATGGCACCATCCGGGATGCGGTGCGTCGCACCCTCCAGGCCCGCGACGCAGGGGATGCCCAGCTCGCGACTGACGATCATCGCGTGGCTGTTCGGCGCGCCGACGCCCACGACCACGGCGCTGGAGACCACGAACAGCGGAGTCCAGGACGGGTCGGTCTGCGGTGCGATGAGGACGTCGCCTGGCTCGAACGAGGCAATGGCACCCGGGTCGTGGATGACCCGGGCCCTGCCGCTAGCCCGTCCCGCCGCCGCAGCGATCGCCGACAGGGTCTCCCCCACGCCGGCCACCGGGAATGAGGCCGCCGCCTTGCGCGGCACCTGGGCCACCGGAATGCGAGGAGCGCGTGCGTCGAGGAACAGCGGCACCTCGAGGTCGAAGTACGCCTTCCAGTCCTGCTCCCGCTCCTTGAGGGTCGCCGTGACGAGCTCAGGCTGGAGGACGAGCCGATCGAGCTCGTTGTCGAGTGCCATGAAGATCTGCTGCGGATGGTCGAGGTGGCCCTCGTTCGTCAGGCGGATGCCGAACTCCCGGAGTGCCACGCGCGCCTCGTTGATGACCTTGATGCAGTTGCTCTTGCCGAGTTCGCGGTACCCGGCGAAACGACGAGCGGACGCCAGCGCCATGCCCAGCGTGGCGAGCGCCTCCTCGCTGCCCGCGAGCGCCGCCGTGACGCGCGCCACGGCCTCCTCGGCCGACTGCATGCCGATGGTGCGACGCATGCGGTCGATGAGCGCCAGGGGCAGTTCGGGCTTGGTCTCCCAGGAGTCAGCCCCGAGATCCCACTCGGACGGCCCGCGGTATCCGTACTCGCGCAGGAAGGCCATGAACCGCTGGTGGAAGTCCGGGTGGTTGTCCTTCAGCCACGGCACCAGGCCCTCGACCCCGGCGTCGAACATCTCCATCAGCGCGGAGTCCGCGCGCACCAGGCGGGACAGGTCCCACAGGGCGTAGGAGGGCTGCGCCGAGACCACGTCACCGGCAGGACCCACGAGATCGAAGGGCGAGTAGCCGAGGTCCGGGGGAATGAGCGAGCCGAGCACGGCCGGGCCGATCGCCGCCTGGGCGCCGCCCACGAGCTCGCCACGCCACGTCATCCGCTCGTAGGGGGCAAGGCTGCGCGCATACGCCACGAGTGCGGCGTTGCTCATCTCGGCGAAGTCCGGACGCTGTGCCCGCAGGCGATCGGCGATGCGGGTGTCCTCCTCGATGTCGGGGAAGGACGAGGTCGTGAGCGTCCACTGGGTGCGCTCCGCGAGCCGCTGCGAGGTGACGGGGTCGCCGTCGTCCGGATGATCCTCGTGCGGCGGCGCATCCGGATGGCTCCCGAAGAACTGGGCGTCGATGGCCTGCCAGCCGAGCCCGCTGCGGATCCCGGTGAGCCGGGCCGTCGTCACGTTGACGTACATGTGGCCGTACCGGAAGGCCGCCGCCGGGAAGGCGTCCTGGTCGACGTTCGCCTCGGCGACGGAGATCGCTCCCATGTCCGCGTAGGCGTTGGAGAACCCGGGCAGGATGTGCGGGGTCCAGATCAGGTCGGCCCCCAGGGGCGTGATGGGGTCGGGGAGCACGTCGTTGGCGTTGAACCGGGTGTAGACCGGGAACCGCTCATTGAGCTTGGGGCTGTCGATGCACCAGCCGTCGTCGACCTGTCCTGCCCTGGGTGTCTGTGTCATGGGCGGAAGACTAGGCCAGCATGTGGTCCGGCACCACGCGAACGCGGTGGATCACCCCGGCCGGGCTCCCGCTCCGGCGAGCCTCGACGCAGCATCGACCTCAGCGCCAGACCAGCTTGCCCTTCACGCGGGTGCAGGTCAGGGTCCGACCCTGGTAGACGCCCTTCGCGCCCGCCTTGCGGCATCGGCTGCCGGGCTTGCCGGCCGCGACGGCTGATGATCCGCCCGATGAGCCTGCCGTCGTGGTGGATCCGCAGCCGGCACCGCATGCCGTGCCGGGCACATTCTCCGCGATTCCCGGGCTCTCGGCCGTGGTGGCCCCGTACGGCGCTCCGGTGAGCACGGTGGTGAAGGATCCCGACGCGATCG
>JBIIJX010000201.1:0-4606 GCA_044233495.1 Candidatus Nanopelagicales bacterium | reverse complement strand
CCGAGACCGCACGACGGATCTCGATGGACTCCCTCGTCGGCCCGAAGTTGACGTAGGTCCAGACACCGCCCGCCCCGACCACTCCCGCTGGCACTCCGCCGGCCTCGCGCGAGACGAGGGTCTGCGTCGTGGCACTGAAGGGTCCGGTGACGGACGAGGAGGTGTAGGCCACGATGTTGGATCCCACGGACACGTAGAGCACCCACTGGCTGCCGTTGAAGAAGATGTCCGGATCCGTGGGCTCACCCATGATCGGGAGCGAGGACTTCGGGATCGTGATCGCGGCCCCGATGCTGGTGAAGGACGCGGCGTCCGTCCCGACATCCTCCGTGGCGAGCAGCACCGGGATCTCGCTTGCCCCTGCGACCTCCTGCATCGAGGGGACGTAGGTGACGACCAGCCGGCCGTCGGGCAGCTGGCCCGCGAAGGACACGTCGCGTGCGAGGGCCGGTGACCCGTCCGCGCGCTTCACCGAGAAGCGGCTTGCCGTCACCTTTCCCGTCGTCAGGTCGATCCGGCTGAGTCCGGCCCCGATCACGTAGATCGTGTTGCCGCGCCGAAACGCATCCGGGACGGACCCCCGGTAGGCCTGCCATCCGGGCACATCGGACCACGATGCACCGTCCGCGGACTGCGCAAGTCGGATCATGTGGTTGGCCGGGTCCTCGCATGCTGTCGAGCAGGTATGGAAGGCCATGACGTAGGGCGCCGACGGCGGCGTGACGGTGAAGCCACTGTGCCCCGGGGCCTCTGGGTCGTGACCGACGATTGCCGCGGCCGGCACCGATGCCAGAGCCGGAACGGCCACCACGGCGGTCACGAGCAGTGCGCTGAGAGCCAGTCGTGTCAGGACGGTGGACATGGCATCAGTGAACCACTCACAGGGGCCCCAGCGCTGCTAGGCGAGGACACCCGTCTCGAACCAGCGCTCCATGCGCGGCCGGTTCGCCAGCGCCACGGGCTCGAGCAGGAAGCCGGTGGGCGACCGCACGTAGGTGAATGACCCGTAGCCCTCCTCCGGGGACTTCTGCGCCATCACCAGGGTCCAGCCCCGCGACAGCAGATCCTCCGTGACGGCCGGCACGTCCGCCCATACGCCCGCATGGTGCAGGTTCGCCGGATCCCCGTACCACCAGGGTGTGCCCTCAGGGCCCTCGATGAGCTCGACTCGCTGCGGACCGGCCATCGAGTAGCAGAACTTCAGCGGAACCGAGCGCTGCCCCTCCTGCGGGGTCCACAGGGGCTGGTCCTCGCGGAACACGACGTGGGTCCACTCGAAGCCGAAGTCCGCGCTCATCTGGTCCATCGCCTGCTCCAGGTCGGGCACCAGGTGGCCGACGTGGAACATCTCGGTGGTGTAGTCGATCACGGGTCCTCCAGCGGCACGGGACGGGGCGAGAAACTTGTGATGGCCCTCAGAAAGTAGCAGTCCCGGGGAGTCGCACGTCATGGATGACCGGAATTCCGGCATCGGCTGCCGACCGCATCCCGCTCGCGCTGTCCTCGTAGGCGACGCACTCCTCGGGAGAGACACCCAACTCGGCCATGGCCTTCAGGTAGACATCCGGGGCAGGCTTGCCGTGGCGGACGTCGTCGACGGTGATCACGACGTCGAAGAGGTCTTCGATGCCGACGGCACGCAGGGAGGCCACCACTGCGGCGCGTGGACCGCCGGAGACCACCGCAAGCGGGATGCGCCCGTGGTGCGCGCGCGCGACTTCGACCACATGCTCAAAGGGTTCGAGCAGGTGCACGGACTTCAGAAAGGCCTCGTGCCCTTCTCGACTGACCTGCTCGATCAGCTCCTCGTCGCCGCCCGGGAACGCCGCCTCGACGAAGGCCTTGGTGCTGTGTCCGCCCCAGGTGTGGAACCACTCGTCCGTCATCTCGAAGCCGTGACGGCCGAACACCTGGTGCCAGCCGATCCGGTAGACACCCATGGTGTCGACGAGCGTGCCGTCGCAGTCGAAGAGCAGGGCACGGGCGTCGCTCGGCGGCTCCAGTGACGTCACATGGCCCATCGTCGCACGCCGCCCATCTCGGGTGAGTCATGATGTTGCCATGAACAAGTTCCTAAGCGCTCTCGCATCCTCAACGGCCGTCGCCGCAGCCCTCACGCTCAGCGGAGCGTCCACCGCGCATGCCGCCGACTACCAGTTCATGGATTCCGCCCTTCTGCAGCAGAGCGTGCTGCGGGTGCAGATGCCGAAGACCCTGGGCCCGTGGTCCCAGAACCTCTACTACACGGAGTCCGGCCGCTCCTTCACCGTGCCGACCATGTGCTGGGACAGCAAGGGCGGCGTCACTCTCCCGAAGGCCAAGGTTGTCGGCGCCGTCGGCTACACGGTCAACCAGTTCACGGGAGGTTCCGTCTCGATCTACCAGTACGCCGATGCCGCTGCGGCCCAGGCGGCCCTCGCCGCGATGCAGCAGGCGCAGTGCAGCGACAGCCCCCGCATCGCGGACGAGGGTGGCCAGCTCGTACCGGCACAGTCCGGCTCGGACTTCACCGACGACTCGATGTCGAGCTACGCCGCAGGCGTGAACTACGTGGACGGCGACATGCAGGCCTTCAAGGACGTGCGCACGACGCAGCTCGGGCTCGCGATCATCCAGACGCAGCTCTATCGATACGTCGGGGGATCCACCACCGCCTCGGCCCGGCAGCAGGCGGCCAACCGCCTCGGCTCCGTCAACAGCGCGTGGCACGCGAAGGTCGTCAAGGCCTACGAGAGCTTCGGCCAGGGGCGCGCGCGCTGATCCGCGACGCCTAGATCGGTGACGTCTCCGTCGGGACCGTGCGCGATCCAGAACGAATGACCATGACGATTCCCACGAACATCAGGGCCGCAGCCGGCAGCACGCCCCACGGGGGAAGCTGACCCAGGGCGATCGCCGCGATGATCGTCGCCCCCGGCATCTCGAACAGGATGCCCAGCGACACGACCGTGGCCGACGTCGTCGACAGGACCTTGGTGATGAGCGTGTGTCCCAGCAGCTGCGCGCCGAGCGTCAGGAGTCCGATCAGGATCCAGTCGCGCACGCTGAAGCCGACAAGGGCCTGCCCGCTGATCAGCGTGATCACGAGCAGGAGAGCAGCAGCGCTCGCGTAGAGCCCCGTTGTCAGCGTCGGCGTCGAGACCGACTGACGGGCGCTCTCCGCCACCGTCACGTAGGCGGCGGCCAGCACGGCGCCCACGAGTGCGAGCGCATCACCGATCAGGTGGCGCGGATCCGCAGAAACGTCGACCCCGGTCAGGACGATCACGCCCACGAGGGCGATGGCGATGCCGATCCAGGCGCGCCGGGGGATGTGCTGCCCGCGCCACTTCGCGATGAGTGCCGCCCACACGGGCTGCGTGGCCACCAGGGCCGTCGACGATGCCACGGTCGTGAAGCGCAGCGATGGAATCCACGTCGCGAAGTGCGCGCCGAGGAGCAGGCCGGCGACGACCATGAGCCGGATGTCCCGCCGGGTCAGGGAGGCGAGCTCCACCCGCCTTCGGATCAGGACCCAGGGGGCTGTGAGCGCAGAGCCCAGCAGGCAGCGCCAGAAGGCGATCGCCAGTGCGGGGGCCAGGATCGCGGCGATGATCGGGCCGCTCGTCGAGATGAACAGGACGGCCACGCCGAGCAGGAGGACGTCGCCTGCCGGCGGCCGGGCCAGGGTGGGCGCAGGACGCGCCGGACGCGCCGGACGCGCAGGGGGCCCTGAGTCCGCCATGCGTCCGCACCTCCTTAGAGGGGTAGCCTGCCGACGTGACGATCGGCGCTGCAACCCGGGTGTACCTCGCCCGCCTGGCCGGGATCGGCGTATTCGATCCCAACGGAGACCGGGTGGGCAAGATCCGCGACGCCGTCGTCGTGCTGCGCATCGGCACGAACGCCCCTCGGCTGACCGGGCTCGTCGTCGAGGTGCAGCCCCGCCGCCGCATCTTCGTGCCCATGACGAAGGTCACGGCGATCGACGCCGGTCAGGTGATCGTGACGGGAACGGTCAACCTGCGCCGGTTCGAGAAGCGTCCCAACGAGACCCTTCTCATCGGGGAGTTGCTCGACCGCACCGTCCGCCTGACCGACACAGGCGAGACCGTGACCCTTCTCGACGTCGCGGTCGAGAAGACGATGAGCCGCGACTGGTTCGTCACCGAGCTGTTCGTCCGACGTCCCGGCAGCGGGCTGCGCCGACGCGGACCCTCGCTCGTCGTCGACTGGAGCGAGGTCGCCGGCCTCTCGCTGCCCGCGCCGGATCAGCCCGCGGAGCAGCTCCTCGCGCGGCTGGACACCATGCGACCCGCAGACGTCGCCAACGTCCTGCACGAGCTCACCGCCAAGCGGCGCCTGGAGGTGGCACGCTCACTGGACGACGAGCGGCTCGCCGACGTGATCGAGGAGCTCGCCGACGATGAGCGTGTCGAGATCGTGCAGGCGCTCGAGGCCGAGCGGGCCGCCGACGTTCTCGAGGAGATGGATCCCGCCGATGCCGCGGACCTGCTCTCGGATCTCCCCCCGCAGCAGGCGCAGGACCTCCTCGAGCTGATCGAGCCCGATGAGGCCGAGGACCTCCGTCGTCTGCTGACGTACGACGACTTCTCCGCCGGCGGCC
>JBIIJX010000185.1:0-5064 GCA_044233495.1 Candidatus Nanopelagicales bacterium | reverse complement strand
CTGGTGTCCGTGGCCGACGAACCCCGTCACACCGGGCGTGTGGCGGATGGTGCCCCACGACTCGTCGGTGAGGTCCATGCGCACCAGCACGTAGCCGGGGAACTTGTTGCGGCGGACGAGCTTGCGGACACCGCCCTTGATCTCGGTGACCTCCTCCATCGGCACCTCGACCTGGAAGACGTAGTCCTCCATGTTCATGGTGGTGATGCGGGTCTCGATGTTCGCCTTCACCTTGTTCTCGTAGCCGGCGTACGAGTGGATCACGTACCAGTCACCGGGGGCCACGCGCATCTGCTCGCGGAAGGCCGCCACAGGATCCTCGTCCGGCTCCTCAGCCTCGACGACGGGCTCCTCGACTTCGACGGCGGCAGCCTCCTCGGCTGCGATCTCGATCGCCTCGGCGTCGATGATCGCGGCGGCCTCCTCCAGGGCGTCCTCGGCGTCGACGACAGCCTCGGCGACCTCCTCCGGGGTGGCGTCGGCGGGGATGTCGACGACTACCTCGTCACCACCGGGCGCGGTGGCGAACGGGTCGATCGAGGGCGACGTGGGGTCCTGGTCGGACACGGCGGTCAGTCTCCTTGGGTCGTCGGGCGTGTGGCGGGCGTCATCCGAAGATGAGCAGCACGCCTCGGGTGAACACGTAGTCGTAGCCCGCGATGATGCCGGCCATGATCAGGACGAAGATCACGACGACGGTCGTGTAGGCGATCAGCTCCTTGCGGGTCGGCCAGATGACCTTGCGCAGCTCCGCGACCACCTGCCGGATGAACAGGGCCAGGCGCGAGAAGACACTGCCCTTGTCCTTGCGACCGCGGGACTCGCGGTCGGACACGGCATCGGTGTCCGTCATCGTCCGGCTCCTCGTCTGGCTCGTGGGTCGTGCTCGGGTCGTGCTCCGGTCCTGCTCAGGTCGAACTCGGGTCGTGCTGGGGCCTGCGATGCGCAGGGCACCTCGCAGGGCCGGAGGGACTTGAACCCCCAACCGCCGGTTTTGGAGACCGGTGCTCTACCAATTGAGCTACGACCCTCCGAAGCCGTCCGGGGGCGGCTCCGCCTGATGCGTCGGAGGGCAGGCTCACGCCGACCTACTTCAGCGAAGGGGGAGTCTA
The DNA here is from genome assembly GCA_044233495.1 of Candidatus Nanopelagicales bacterium. GTDB lineage: Bacteria > Actinomycetota > Actinomycetes > S36-B12 > S36-B12 > UBA10649. Next base: position 3,952 of record JBIIJX010000185.1, on the reverse strand, counting down.
CGGGGCCGCCCCGAGGCGGGTCCAATCCGGTCCCCCGCAGGCGACCATGCCCTGTCCTGCCGCCCCCGGCCCTGTCCGGGGCGCGCCCCGGACCGGCTGCAAGGATGGGCGCATGACCGAATCGCGCCTTTCCCGCCGCATCGCGGCCATCTCCGAGTCCGCCACCCTCGCCGTCGACGCCAAGGCCAAGGCGCTGAAGGCCGCTGGACGCCCGGTGATCGGGTTCGGCGCCGGCGAGCCCGACTTCCCGACCCCCGACTACATCGTGGCCGCGGCCCAGGCCGCCTGCGCAGACGCCCGCTGGCACCGGTACACCCCTGCGGGAGGCCTGCCCGAGCTGAAGGAGGCCATCGCCGTCAAGACCCTGCGCGATTCCGGGTATGCGGTGAAGTCCAGCCAGGTCCTGGTCACCAACGGCGGCAAGCAGGCTCTCTACAACGCGTTCGCCGCCCTCCTCAACCCCGGCGACGAGGCCCTTCTGCCAGCGCCCTACTGGACGACCTACCCGGAGGCCATCCGCCTGGCGGGCGGCGTTCCCGTCGAGGTCATGACCGACGAGACTTCCGGCTACCGGGCCACGGTGGCCCAGCTCGAGGCCGCCCGGACCGATCGCACCACGATGCTCGTGTTCGTCTCGCCGTCGAACCCGACGGGGGCGGTCTACTCCCCCGAGGAGGTCGCCGAGATCGGCCGCTGGGCCGCCGAGCACGGGCTGTGGGTCGTGACGGACGAGATCTATGAGCACCTGGTCTACGGCGATGCGGAGTTCTCGTCGATGCCGGTGCTCGTTCCCGAGCTGGCGGACCGCTGCGTCATCATCAATGGCGTCGCGAAGACCTACGCCATGACCGGGTGGCGCGTGGGCTGGATGATCGGTCCCGACGACATCGTCAAGGGGGCCACCAATCTGCAGTCGCATGCGACATCGAACGTCTCGAACGTCTCGCAGATCGCGGCCCTCGCCGCGGTGAGCGGCGACCTCTCCGCCGTGGACGAGATGAAGGTGGCCTTCGACCGTCGACGACTCCTGATCACCGGGCTCCTCGACGCCATACCGGGGGTGGCCTGCCCCACCCCCGAGGGCGCGTTCTACGTCTACCCGTCGGTCAAGGGCCTCATGGGCCGCACGCTTCGAGGCGTCACCGTCGAATCCTCCAGCCAGCTTGCCGGGCTCATCCTGGACGAGGCCGAGGTCGCCGTGGTGCCCGGTGAGGCCTTCGGAACTCCCGGGTACCTGCGCCTGTCGTACGCGACCTCCGACGCCGACATCACCGAGGGCGTGGGGCGCATGGCCTCGCTCCTCGGCGAGGCCCAGTAGTCCACGTCGGACTGCACCGACGCGCTACAGGGCCAGACCGACGAGCACGGGCTCGGGTTCGAGTGTGATGGCGAAGGCGCTGCTGACGCGAGCCCGCACGTCGCGTGCGAGCTCGATCACCTCCGCCGCTGTAGCGCCGCCCCGATTGCACAGTGCGAGAGTGTGCTTCGTCGACACTGCCGCGTGCGAACCCGGAAGGCAGTAGCCGCGCTCGACTCCTGCCTCGCCGATCAGCCATGCGGCGCTCACCTTGACGCCGACCGGTGCCGGATACCGAGGACACTGCTCGGGCAGCTGCGCTGCCTGCGCCTCGCTCACGACCGGATTGGTGAAGAACGACCCCGCGCTCCACGTGTCGTGGTCGGACTCGGAGAGCACCATGCCCTTGCGCGAACGCAGGGCCAGGACCGCGCCCCTGGTGGAGCGGACATCGACTGAGCTCCCCGGCTCGACGCCGAGGGCATCGGCGAGCTCGGCGTAGGCGATCCTGCTGTGGCCATCCGTGCGCAGGTGCATCGTGACCGACAGCACCACCCAGCGATTCGGGTGCCGCTTGAAGGCACTCGAGCGGTAGGCGAAGGCGCAGTCGGAGGGCTGGAGGTCAGATACGACGCCGGATCGACGATCGAGCACGCGTACCGAACGGATCACCTGCGCGACCTCCTGGCCATATGCGCCGACGTTCTGCACCGGAGTGGCGCCGACTCGACCCGGGATCCCGGAGAGTGCCTCGATGCCGCTCCAGCCATGGGCGACCACCTGTGACACGACGTCGTCCCAGTTCTCCCCGGCCGCGACGGTCACCGTGACCGAGTCGGCACCGGAATCGATGACGTCGACACCTCGCGTCTCGACCGCGACGACAGTGCCGGGGAAGCCCTGGTCCGAGACGAGCAGGTTGCTGCCGCCGCCCAGCAGGAGCACAGGGCGCCCCTCCCGGTCGGCTGCCGTCACCGAGGCGACGAGGTCCTCGTCCGAGTCAGCCGCGTGCCACCCATCGGCAGGTCCACCGACGCGCAGGGTCGTATGGGCGGCGAGTGAGAGGTCGACGTCCATCGTCAGGACAGTCGTACGACGGCCTGCGACTTGCCGAGGACCGTGGCTCCATCGAAGGTCGCGGTGACGGCGATGCGGACAGTGCCGTCGTCCTCGACCGCGGCGACGGTCGCGGTGGCGGTGATCTCTGCGCCGATGTCGTCGTCAGGCACGAACACCGGTCGGGTGAACCGCACTCCGTACTCGACGAGGGCACCAGGGTCGCCAAGCCAGTCGGTCACGACGCGTGCGGCGAGCGCCATCGTCAGCATGCCGTGCGCGATGACGTCAGGAAGTCCCACGGCAGTCGCCACGCGCTCGTTCCAGTGGATGACGTTGAAGTCACCGGATGCCCCTGCGTACCGCACGAGATCGGCGCGGGTGATGGCGAAGGACTGGGAAGGCAGTTCGGTGCCGACCGTGACGTCTGCGAGCCGGGGTGCCATCAGCCCTCCTCGGGACCGCGTGCGACGAGCAGGGCCCACGTCGTCACCACGGGCTCGCCGCCGAGTGTCGTGATGTCGCCGCGGGTGGTGATCATGTCGTTGCCCGCCATGGTGCGGATGGCCTCGATGGTCGTCGACACCACGAGCTCATCCCCCGCGACGATGGGCCGGGCGTACTGGAAGCGCTGCTCGCCGTGCACGACGCGCGAGTAGTCCAGCCCGAGTTCCGGATCGCGCACGACCGCACCGCTGGCGCGCAGGGAGATGACGACGGCGAACGTCGGCGGCGCCACCACGTCGGAGTACCCGAGCGCTCGAGCCGCATCGACGTCGTGGGACAGGGGATTGGCGTCCCCTATCGCGGTGGCGAACTCGCGAATCTTCTCGCGGCCCACGACGTAACTCGGCCCGGGAGGGTAGACCCGCCCGATGAACTCCGGGTTCAGCGCCATGGGAGGCGACTAGCGCGTTTCCTTGTGCCCGGTGTGCTTGCCGCAGGTCGGGCAGAACTTCTTCACCTCGAGGCGGTCCGGATCATTCCGGCGGTTCTTCTTGGTGATGTAGTTCCGGTTCTTGCACTCTTCGCACGCCATGGTGATCTTCGGACGGATGTCCGTTGCCTTGGCCACTGTCGTCTGCCTTTCTGGCGGTCTGCTCGGCAAGGGTCCTTGTCGAACATGGCGGTTCTGGTCTGTTCGGCGAGGGCGCTTGCCGAACATGGCGGAGCAAGTAGCGGAGGCCGGACTTGAACCGGCGACACAGCGATTATGAGCCGCTTGCTCTACCAACTGAGCTACCCCGCCGCAGGTGGAACGACACCCATCATCCCACCGACTCCCCGGAGGGAGACTCGAGCCCCTTCCGGGAATCGGACCCGGTACCTCGCCCTTACCAAGGGAGCGCTCTACCAATGAGCTAAAGGGGCAGATAAGCCTGCCGATCGTACACAAGCCCGATCGTGCGCTGGAAATCGGCTGACCTGACCCCGCCAAGCAGGTGCCACATGGCTGGTCAGGGGGTTGACTGGTCCCATGACGAGTGACGCATCGACCAAGATCCCTGCCGACTGGGGCATGAATGACCTGCCGGACCTCTCCGGCCGGACCGCCATCGTGACCGGATCGACGTCCGGGATCGGCGAGGTGACCGCGCG
>JBIIJX010000184.1:0-5092 GCA_044233495.1 Candidatus Nanopelagicales bacterium | reverse complement strand
GCAGCGGCACCGGCACGGGGCCGGCCGGCACGATCAGCAGGTCATAAGCCGGCACGTCCCAGGCGTGTACGGCATGCACGCTCCAGCCACGGCGGCTCGCCTCGTCGAAGGCGAAGCGAAGCGCGGACCCGGCAGCGGGAGAGCCATCGATGCCGACGACGACCTTCGTCGCGTGGGGATCCGGTCCACCGCGCAGCACGGCGACAGGGCAGCCGGCGTGCGCGGCCACCTGAGCTCCCACCGATCCGAGCAGCAGGCCCCTGAACCCCCCACGACCGCGCGATCCGATGACGACGAGCTCGGCGGTCTCCGCCGCATCGAGAAGCACCGCGCTCGGCGCACCGATCGCGACGATCCCGAGCACCTCCAGTCCGGGAAACTCCCCGCGCACGGCGCGTGCCATGGTTTCGATCTCCTCGCGGGCTGCGGCCTCGAGCTGGTCGATCAGGTCAAGGCTGGGCGGCATGCTCATGGCAAAGCCACCCCCTCCGACGGGTGGCACCATGGCCTGCACGAGCACGAGGTCGCGGCCGCGCATCACGGCCGAGGCGGCCGCCCAGCGGGCCGCCATCACCGATGACTCCGATCCGTCGAACCCGACCACGACCCGGCCGCGGTACCTGCTCTCGTCAGACATGGATCCAGCATGCCGCGTGAGCGGCCCGGATGGGCGGGAACTGGGGCCCATCTCGTGGGACCTTGGTCCCGGCGGCGGTCCAGGTGCGGCTCGGCGGGAGTCAGACCCGCCGGTTCCGCATGAGCGACTCCTGCACCACCGAGGCGACGAGGTGTCCGTCCCCATCGAAGAACAGTCCGCGGGCCAGGCCGTGGCCGTTCGCGGCGACCGGGGTGTCCTGGGCGAACAGCAGCCAGGCGTCGACGCGGGTCGGCCGGTGGAACCAGACCGCATGGTCGATCGAGGCGAGCATGAGGTCCGGGCGGCTGGTCGCGCCCGAGTGGGGACCGAGGGCGGTACTCACCATCGTCAGGTCGGACAGGTAGGTCAGGGCGCAGGCCTGGATCATGGGGTCATCCGGCAGGTGCTCCTCGATCCGCACCCACGCCATGCGCTCGTACCGGCCGTCATCGAGCTCGATCGGCCGGTCCGGCTCCAGGATCCGCAGCCCGATGACGTGGGACTCGGGGTAGTCGAGTTCGGCGAGCGTGGCACCCCTCACGTGCTGCGGAAGCGGGATGGAGAAGTTCCGCATGTCCGGCGGGGCCAGCGACCCCGGTGGACTGAACTGGTGATGCGGGCCGTCGTCGTCCACCGCGAACGACGCCGTCATCATGAAGATGGTCTCGCCGTTCTGCACCGCGCGCACATATCGGGTCGAGAACGAGCCGCCGTCACGGATCCGGTCGACCAGGTAGGTGATGGACTCCTTCGTGCGTCCGGGCCGCAGGAAGTAGCCGTGCAGGCTGTGGACCCGGCGCGCGGCATCGTCGACCGTGCGGCCAGCCGCCATCAGCGACTGCGCCGCGATCTGACCTCCATAGGCACGCAGCGGCGCACCCGAGTGGCACCAGCCGGTGAAGATGTCCCGGTCGACCTGATGGAGATCCATCCGGTCGGCGAAGTGCTCCTGGGATGACGCTCCAGCAGTCACAGACCAGCCGCAGTGCGCGCGGTGACGTTCTCCGCCGGCAGGGGGAATCCGGCACGGTCACACGACTTCTGGACGCGGAGCGAAGCAGCGGCGAAGCGCTTCTGCTCGGGCTTCGTGAGGTCCTTGAGGTCTTCCTTCTTCTTGAGCTTGTCGAGGATGTTCGTCAGTCGGTCGGCATTGGCCTTGAGCCGCTTGTCGGCGCTGCCGTCGTCGATGGCGGCAGCGGCGAGGATCGCGAGCTCGTCGACGAGAGCGAGCATCTCGCCCTTGACCTGCTTCTCCGTCATGTCGCCCTGCTTGACGACTCCTCCGGCGTAGGCGCTGTTCAGCAGGTCGATCTCGAAGTAGGTCGCACAGGCTGATGCGGCTTCACCGGATGCGGCGGTCGCCTCGACTTCAGTCTCCGCCGGGAGGGTGTCCTCGATCACGATCTCGGAGGCGGTCGCGCTGGGCTCGGCGGCGGGCTCGTCTGAGGAGCAGGAGGCCAGAACTGTGATCGACATGGCGGCTGCCGCGGCCGTCACGATCCCGCGGCGGATGGTCGTATTCGGCATCTGCGGTACCTCCCGTTCAGCCGCCATCGGCGGTGCTGGTCGAACCCCCGAGGTCCACTATCCCTGCTCAGGGCCCTCCTCCGCGAGTGAAACGCGCAAGCGGTGGCCTGCCTGAGGCTCGTGGGCTCGCCCTGTCGAAGCTCCAGCCCGTCGACGGGTCAGTGGGAGTGGGAGAACGACAGCTCGTGCCCCTCGCTGTCGAACCCGGCGACGGACCATACGCTCGCCGCCACCTCGTCGTCGGTGAGCGGTCGTCCCTCGGATTCGGGGCGTACGACATGCACGTGGATGCCGTGGGCGGCCAGCTCTTCGGTCAGCGCAGCCATGAGGGCGATGACGGCGGCGCGGGTGGCGTCATGGACGGCGTGCTCGGACTCGCTGCCCGCCAGGCTCGGGGCGATGGCGACGATGCTGCCGTGCACCTCCTCCAGGTAGGGCATGCAGGCCTTGGACATGAGGAAGACGCTCTTGACGTTGACGTTCATCATGACGTCCCAGGCGCTGGAGCCGATCTCCTCGATGGGGCCCTCGACCTGGATGTCAGCGCAGTGGACGATGCAGTCCAGCCCGTTGCCGAGGCGCGCCGCGCGCTTGGCCGCATGCTGGCAGTCGGATTCGTCGGTGAGGTCGGCAGTGATGTGGACCCGGGCATTGCGCCCGGTGTGGGTGCCCTGGTCGCAGCCGATCACGAACCAGCCCTCCTTGCGGAACATGTGGGAGATGGCGAACCCGTGGTCGCTGTGGATCCCGGTGATGAGCACGGACGGGGCGCGGTCGGCGGGCATGGGGCCATGGTGCCACGCGGGCACTGGCCGCCCGCGCCCGTGGCACCCGGGGCGTCGGCCTGCCGGCCGCCAGACAGCCTTGGTCGTGGTCCGGGCGAATGCCGGAGTCGCTGCCGGCGTGCACGTCCGGCGGGAACTAGTCTGGGACCATGCGCCGCGCCTTCCCCGTGGCGGCTGTCGCCGCCCTCGCCCTCGTGGGGATGGTCGGCGTCGTCCTGCAGCAGGGCGCCGGCGCCACCGCCGAGACCACGGCCCGGGAGGTCACGGGAGCGACGCTCACCTCGTCGGCGTCCTCCGAGCCCCCGCTGCTCGGCACCGCGTACGCGAACGACGAGCCTGCGGCTCCGAGTGCCGAGCCGCAGACGATGCCCGCGGCCGACCCGGCGGTCACGGCACCCTCCGCCGCCAGCTCCCCGTCTCCGGCGCCGTCATCGTCGCCGATCCCCTCGGTCAAGAAGCCGAAGCCGCCCAAGCCGGCCACTCGGGAGCGGAAGGCCCGCAACGTGCCCGAGCGGCCCCTCGACAAGCACACGGGCAAGCGCATCGTCTACGACAAGGCCCTCATGACGGTCTGGCTGATGAACAAGCGCAATGAGGTCGTCGGACGTTACCCCGTCGTCGGGCGCTGGGACCGCCCGGTGAAGGGCACCTACCGGATCTTCTCCAAGTCGGAGCAGTCGAGAAACACGAACTCGAAGGTGACCTTCAATCACATGGTGCGCTTCACCTACGGTCCCGACACCCAGTCGCCGATCGGATTCCACAGCATTCCGCGGTACTACGACGGATCGCGCATGCACCCGGTGTCGGCGCTGGGGCTGCCCATCGCGACGGGCGGCTGCATCCGCATGGCTGACAAGGACGCGAAGGCGGTCTACGACTTCATGAACGTAGGCGATCTGGTCGTGGTCCTGCCGTCTCCGTAGCAGCACACCCGGCCGAGTCCTCGTGCCCCTGCTCGAGGAGTGCGCGTGCCTCCGACCTCTCCAGCTTCCTGGTCAACGTCTCCTGGTCGCGCCACCACTCCAGCGCGGCGACCATCATCCAGAATCCGTCGAGCACCATCGCGATGGCCCACATCATGGCGCCGGAGAACTTCTGGTCGGCGAGCGGATCGAAGCCGAGAGCTGCGCCTGACTCGACATAAGCGGGGTACAGGGGCACTGGCGCAAAGTGGATGACCATGCCGAGGACGGTCTCGGGAATCATCATCAGTCCCAGCGACAGCAGACGCAGTCCCGGGGCAGGACGCCGGGCGATGAGATCGGTGCCGATCAGCGGGTAGTAGAACAGCAGTGACACCGCGAGGTACAGCGGGCGCTCGACGAAGTTCATGGCGTCGTGGTCGGTGATGACCCACTGCATTACGGGCGTGACGTGCACGCCCAGCAGGACGCCTGCGAAGAGCAGCCACGTCACGTACGGGTTTGTGAGGACCGCGGCCGGCGCGCTGCGCATGACCCGCACGAACCTGCGTCGGCCGGTGTCGCCGAGGCACAGGAACGTCAGTCGAACGGGTGAAGACAGCACGATCAGCGGTGCCGCGACCATCATGACGACGAGGTGCTGGGCCATGTGCGGCCAGAACATCACGTGGGCCCACGTCGTGAACGGTCCTAGATAGGCGACGGCCAGCAGGACCATGGCGGCGAGGAAGGCGACCGTGCGCAGCCGCGGCCACGGCGATCCCAGGCGCGATCCTGCGCGACGCACAGCCCACAGGTACAGGCAGGTGAGCAGAACGAGGTTCGCACTCACGAAGAGGTCCGGGGTCCACAGGCCCACTCCCGGCGGCGCCGGCCACATGGCGACACCCTATGCGGCCGCGTCAAGCCGGCCACCCTCCTCGGAGGACGCGGTGTCCCTGTGCGAGAGCAGGTGGTGAACCACTATTCCGCGATTCTTGCCACTCGAGCACCCGTCCTACCGCTACTGTCCGGAGTGCCCACTTCGTGTGGTTGTCATTATCTTTGTCGAGGGAAGCTGGACGGGGTGATCGGGTGAAGCGACTGCTCGTGACTCTCGCTTCGGTCATCGCCGGCATCGCGATCGTCGTCGGAATCGGAGTCGTCGCGTCCGTGAGCGGCGCGGAGCCCGATGCCATCGTGGCCAAGCAGGTGGGCACGAAGTCCACGCCGAAGGG
>JBIIJX010000183.1:0-5163 GCA_044233495.1 Candidatus Nanopelagicales bacterium | reverse complement strand
GGTCAGCACCTCTTCCAGTGTGGCGCGCATGGCGGCAGTGGACATCACGTTCCCGGCGAGCGTGCCTCCGACGCCTCCGACGTCGATGAGATCGGCCTCCGCATGCTGGGCCACCTGAGCGGCGACCTCCGCTGACAGGCCGTAGGCACCGCTCGGGATCCCACCGCCAATGCTCTTGCCGATGACGAAGATGTCGGGCTCCAGACCCCAGGCCCTGGTGCAGCCACCCGGGCCCGCCGAGATGGTGTGCGTCTCATCGATGAGCAGCAGGGTTTCGTACTCCGTGCACAGTCTTCGCACACCCTCGAGAAATCCGGGTTCGGGGAGGACGATCCCGATGTTGGTGAGAGCGGGCTCCATGATGAGTACGGCGACATCGCCATGAGCGAGGCCTCTCTCGACCGAATCGAGATCGTTGAACTCCGCCACTCGCGTGGTCTCACCCACATGCACAGCCGGTCCGACGTTCCCGCCGCGCGGCGCCGGGCCTCCGTCAGCGCCGGTGATCACGAAGGTCTCATCGACGGAGCCGTGGTAGCAGTACGAGAACGCCATGACCTTGGGACGTCCCGTCACCATGCGGCCGATGCGCAGGGCCCACCGGTTTGCGTCTGTTGCGGTCAGGCTGAAGGACCACAGCGGCAGGCCGAATCGGCGGGTGAGATCGGCGGCGACCCACTCCGCGTCCTCGGTCGGCATCATCGTGGTGATGCCGCCCTGGCGGCCGATGCGCTCCTGTACGGCCTCGACGGTGGCCCGCGGTGAGTGCCCTGCCATCGCTCCGGTGTCACCGAGGGCGAAGTCCACGTACTCATTCCCGTCGACATCGGTGATGCGGTTGCCGTGCGCCGTCGCCAGGTACATCGGGTAGCCACCCGACCACTTGTTCATCCACGTCATGGGCACTCCCCCGAGCAAGTGGCCGGCGCTCAGGAATTGTCGACGTGATTCGGACGTACGGTCTCGGTGGGCGGTGCGCTCATGCTCTGTGGCGGCCTCGAGCAGTGCCCGGTCGATACTCACGAGATGACCTCCATGGGGGTGCAACACCCGCGGTCGGGCGCTCAGGATGACCCTCGCACATGGAAGGCTGGTACGCATGGACGACGCCACCGCCCCTGACCACCCGCCGTCCGGAGAGGCCGATCCCCTGAAGCTCCGCTTCCTGGGGCTGTCCTTCGACCCCCACCGCCTCATCTACGCGACGATCATCCTCATCGCCGCCATGTCCATCTACGACGACTCCGTTCCCGAGGAGTTCAACACCATGACGGCGCTCACGCTGTCGGCCGTGCTCATCGCTCCGCTCTTCGCTCTGACGATGGCCCACGCCTTCTCGGACGCACTGGACCTGCAGATCAAGCTGAAGCGGCGGCTGTCCGGTCAGGACCGGCGCCATCTGCTCGTCACGAACCTCGAGTACCTGTACATCGCGATCCCGCCACTGGCACTGGCCCTCATCCTCGGGCCGACGGCGATGCCCCCCGAGACGATCCTCGACATCATCATCCTGCTGGGCCTCATCAGCCTGTACTTCTGGGGCATGTTCGCAGCGCGCAAGGCCGGCCTCGGACGCTGGGGTCAGTTGCGGTTCGGCATCAACTACGCAGCGATGGGCCTGCTCATCGTCATCGTGGAGCTGATGCTCACGCACTGACCTGCCAGTGGGGCACGCCATCTGCTCCCGGTCGCTCAAGCCTCCCGGTCGCCACGCCGGCCAGGTAGGCGGCTCCCAGGGCTCCCGGTTCGGGGATCTCGACGAAGACGGGACTCCCGAGTTGACGCCGCTTGGCCTGGACGACGGCAGCGTTGCGGGTCCAGCCGCCACCGAGGAATGCGGCGTCGTGCTGTCCGACGATCTCAGCCATCTGGTCGAGGGCCTCGCCCGCCATCGCCGTCAGGTCATCGACGGCCGCACGCCACATCCGTGCAGGCGACACTCCGTCGGTGATGCTCCCGACAGTGACGGCATCGTTGCTCACCTCCAGCAGGCGCGGATCGTCACCGCTGCGATCAAGAATGGCAGCGGCCTCACCCAGGGCCCGACGGCTGTCGCGATCATCTGCTCCCACCATGGCTGCGACCCGCTCGAGGGTGAGCCCGGTCAGACGGCCCGCAAGCAGGATCTGGTGATCAGGGAGCACCGACCAGTCCACATCGATGTCGCGATCGGTGAGCCATTCGATCTCGTCCCGGTCCATGCTGCGCGCAGTCGTGCGGATGAGCGCCTCAGCCGTTCCCATCGAATCGAAGAGGGCGCCATCGCTCACAGCGCCCGAGATGAGCGCCGCTGCCTGATGATCGAGACCCGCCACGGTGAGGGTGGCGCCGTGCAGGATCTTCGGCAGGCCTTCGCCACTGGCCGTTCCTGCCGGATCGCCAGCCCAGACCCGCTCCCGAGGCAGGAGGTCACCGACCAGATCCACCGCAACGGGCCACGGCTCACGGAGCAGGATGTCGAGCATGCCGGTCCGTGATGCCAGGGATGCCTCGCTCACCTCCCTGCCGCCCATCGCACGCACGATCCACTCCGCTACGCAGAGGTGACGCACCGCCGATCGAGCGTCCGTGACGTGATCCCGCAGCCACAGGATCTTCATCAGCGAGGGCTTGGAGTTCAGCCGGCGACCCGTGGCGCGCTGGTGCTCCCGTGCCGTGACGGCCGCCTTGACAGCTGTCGTGTCTCCGCGCGGATCGAACCAGGCGAGGATGGGCGCACACGGCTGACCGTGCGCATCGACGAGGGCTCCTGCCTCCGCGATGCCCGTCACGCCGATACCGATGACGTGGACCGGTGTCGACAGGCCCGCTGACCGGGCTGCGGCAGCGCATACCTCGATGGCCTTTTCAGCGAGTTCACGGGCATCCGCGTCCGCCCACGGACCCTGGTGCCGCCAGGGTGTCGGGGCCGTCGCATCCGCCACGACCCTGCCGGTCGGCGTGACAGCGAGCGCCTTTATCGACGTCGTACCCACGTCGACACCCACGAGGATCTCCTCGATCATCCATCACCTCCGAGGTCTGGGGTGTGCGTGCGCGCTAGTCTCATGCTGACGCTAGCGACGATCGACGTCTGCTGCGCGGCATCCCGGAGAGGATCGTGATGGGCACCATCCGCGTTCAGCTCAGGGTGGTCGCGTGAGCACTCAGCAGCCCGTCCGCATCGGTGTCGTCGGCGCCGGTCTGATGGGTCGCGAGCTCGCGGGAGTCTGCGGCCGATGGACGGCCCTGGTCGACCATCCGGTGCTGCCGACGATCGTGGCCGTCGCGGATCCTTCCCCCGCGGCCCGTGACTGGTTCCGCCGTGTCGCGACCGTCGAGACCTTCGCAGACTCTTGGGAGGTGCTGCTCGGCGACGACTCCATCGACGTCCTCTATCTCGCAGTTCCGCACCACCTGCACGAGCGCCTCTACCTGGAGTCGATCGCGGCAGGCAAGGACTTCCTGGCCGAGAAGCCCTTCGGCATCGACTTGGCGGCCGCGGAGCGCATCGCGGCTGCCGCTGGAACGTCGACGTGCTTCGTCCGGGTGTCCAGCGAGTTCCCGTTCTACCCGGGTGCACTTCGGGCCTATGACTTTGCTGCATCGGGAGGGCTCGGCGACATCCTCGACGTGCGGTCGCAGTTCGCCCACTCCTCGGACATCGATAGAGCCAAGGCGATCAACTGGAAGCGCCGGGTCGAGACTTGCGGAGAGATCGGCGTCATGGGCGATCTCGGCATGCACGTAGCGCACGTTCCACTGCGCCTGGGCTACCGACCCGAGTCGGTCTACGCGATGCTCGACCAGGTGGTCACGCAGCGCCCGGGGCCGGACGGCCAAATGGTGCCCTGCGACACCTGGGACAACGCACTTCTGGCGTGCCGCGTTCCGAGCCTTGCTCCCACCGATGACCGACGCTTCAGCATGCTCTGGGAGACCCGTCGCATTGCACCCGGGCAGATGAACTCGTGGTCCTTCGAGGCTCTCGGGATGGACGGCGGGGTGCGGTTCAGCACGCGCAACCCGACTGTCCTCCACCGGTTCGCGATGCGCGACGGAGAGCAGGTGTGGGAGGAAGTGCAGCCAGGCAACGCCTCCGCATGGCCCACCATCACCGGCGGCATCTTCGAATTCGGATTCACCGACGCACTTCTCCAGATGTGGGCCTCATACCTCGCCGAGCGCGCCGGAGTCCTCGGCGGGCGATTCGGGACGGCGACGGTGGCCGAGGCCCTCGATGCACACCGGATCTTCGCGGCAGCCCTCGCCTCACAGGCCTCGGGCTCGGCGATCTCGCCATCCTGACCTGCCGCCCCCGGCATGAGGGGTTACAGCGAAGTCGCTTACGGACGAGCCTCCCAGCCAGCAGCCCCCACGGTGGCTGGCGGCTCGGCGTCCTCGTAGACGTCCGATCGATCATCTATCGCGTCCTGAAGGTACGGCGGGACGCTCAACTTCCCTACAAGAAGTTCAGGAGTGAGCCATCGGTGGGCACCTTCCAGCGACAACGTCAGGGCGCGAACCGTCTCTACTGTGATGCGTGAGTGGAGGTCCTCACCTGACGCGATCACAAAACCTAAGTCACGCCCATAGCACGGCGCATCAACAGCGTAGGGGATCACGTAAGGGAATACGGCTTTGAGGGTGCGGATCACCTTCGCGTGAAGTCCGATCTCCACCGGCGAGGATGGCCCGGCCTGCACAGCGAGCACTCCGTGCGGCCTGAGAATCCGAGCAATCTGCTTGAAGTACTCGACGGTGAAGCAAAAGGTCGAAGGTCCAGCCTCCACTGGATCGGTCATGTCAGAGATCACGACATCCATGGATGCGTCGGGCTGGGAGGCTAGGAAGGATGTCGCGTCAGCATGGATAAGTCTCGTTCGCGAGTCGGTGAATGCGCCGCGATGGTGCCCGGGCAGATGCTCCTGGCAGGCCGCCACTACCTCAGCATCGATATCGACCATGATCACCCGCTCGACATCCGGCCAGCGCAGGACCTCACGAAGGCACGCGCCTTCACCTCCCCCCAACACGAGGACATCGCGCACCGACGTTGCTGTTCCTGCCGCATAGCAGGCGGGGTGGACGATTCCTTCGTGGTAGATGAACTCGTCTGCCTCCGTGCTTTGCACCACGCCGTCGAGGATCAGCATCCGACCCCATGCCTCGCTGCGACCGACC
>JBIIJX010000181.1:0-5190 GCA_044233495.1 Candidatus Nanopelagicales bacterium | reverse complement strand
TACCGGTCGATGGCCTCAGCCAGTCGGGCGCGGTCGAATTCGCCCGTGCGCGAGAGCCGACTCAGGGCCTGCACCGTGATGGACTCCGCGTCGACGAGGAAGTGGCGGCGCAGCGCACCGCGGGTGTCGGACATGCCCCACCCGTCCGTGCCGAGGGAGACGAAGTCCGCCGGAACCCAGTCGCGGATCTGGTCCTGCACCGCACGCATGTAGTCGGACACGGCGACGACGGGGCCCGGTCGGCCGGAGAGGCGCCGCGTCACGTACGCCACCCGCGGCTCAGCCTGCGGGTACAGCAGGTTGTGGCGGTCGACCTCGAGACCGTCGCGCCGCAGCTCGTTCCAGGACGTGACCGACCAGACGTCGGCCTGGACGCCCCAGTCGTCGCGGAGAAGGGCCTGCGCCCTCAGCGCCCAGTTCACGCCCACGCCACTGGCGAGGAGCTGCACTCGCGGACCGGCCGCGTCCACCGGAGCGGGGGAGACCAGATGCATGCCGCGCAGGATTCCCTCGACGTCCACGTCCTCGGGCTCGGCAGGCTGTACGTAGGGCTCGTTGTACATCGTCAGGTAGTAGAAGACATTCTCCGGATCGTCCCCGTACATACGGCGCAGGCCGTCCTTGATGATGTGCCCGATCTCGTAGGCGAAGGCCGGGTCGTATGACACGACGGCGGGGTTCGTGGCAGCCAGCAGATGAGAGTGACCGTCCTCGTGCTGCAGCCCCTCGCCGTTGAGGGTCGTGCGTCCCGCAGTGGCGCCGATGACGAAGCCGCGCGCCATCTGGTCCATGGCGGCCCAGAATCCGTCGCCGGTGCGCTGGAAGCCGAACATCGAGTAGAAGATGTAGATCGGGATCATCGACTCTCCGTGCGTGGAGTACGACGATCCGGCGGCCGTGAACGACGCCACGGATCCGGCCTCGTTGATGCCCTCGTGGAGGATCTGCCCTTGCACCGACTCCTTGTAGCTCAGCATGAGCTCGCGGTCGACGGAGAGGTACTGCTGCCCGTGCGGGGAGTAGATCTTCGCGGTCGGGAAGAGGGAGTCCATCCCGAAGGTGCGCGCCTCGTCCGGAATGATCGGCACGAACCGCGGGCCGATGTCCGGGTCCTTCATCAGGTCCTTGAGCAGCCGCACGAATGCCATCGTCGTGGCGATCTCCTGCTTGCCCGAACCGCGCTTGACCGCCGCGTACTCGTCATCGGACGGCTGCTTGAGCGGAGCGGCGACACTGCGACGGGCAGGGTACGAGCCGCCGAGGTTCCGCCGAACGTGCTGCATGTACTGCAGCGCCTCATCACCCGGTCCCGGGTGGTAGTAGGGAGGCAGGTACGGGTTCTCCTCGAGCTGGGCGTCGGTGATCGGCAACTGCAGGGTGTCGCGGAAGGACTTGAGGTCCTCGAGGGTGAGCTTCTTCATCTGGTGCGTCGAGTTGCGCGCCTCGAAGTGCGAGCCGAGGGTCCATCCCTTGATCGTCTTGGCCAGGATGACGGTGGGCTGACCCTTGACCCGCGTCGCCGCCTCGTAGGCCGCGTACATCTTCCGGTAGTCGTGACCGCCGCGCTGCAGGTTCCAGATCTCGTCGTCGCTCCAGGCCTCGACGAGCTTCGCGGTGCGGGGGTCCCGACCGAAGAAGTGCTCGCGGACGAAGGCGCCGTCCTCGCTCTTGAAGGTCTGGAAGTCGCCGTCGGGTGTGTTGTTCATGATGTTGACGAGTGCACCGTCGCGATCAGCGGCGAGCAGCTGATCCCACTTGCGACCCCAGACGACCTTGATGACGTTCCAGCCGGCACCGCGGAACAGGCTCTCGAGCTCCTGGATGATCTTGCCGTTCCCGCGCACCGGCCCGTCGAGCCGCTGCAGGTTGCAGTTCACGACGAAGGTCAGGTTGTCGAGCTCCTCGCGAGAGGCCAGGGTGAGCGCACCGACCGCGTCGACCTCGTCAGTCTCCCCGTCACCGAGGAAGGCCCAGACGCGCTGCCCGGAGGTGTCCTTGATGCCACGGTGCTCGAGGTACTTGTTGAAGCGGGCCTGGTAGATCGCATTCAGTGGCCCGAGTCCCATCGACACGGTGGGGAACTGCCAGAACCACGGCATCAGGCGGGGATGCGGGTAGGAGGGCAGTCCTCCCCCGGCGTGCGACACCTCCTGCCGGAAGCCGTCCATCTGGTGCTCGGTCAGGCGACCTTCGAGGAAGGCGCGCGCGTAGACGCCGGGTGAGGCATGTCCCTGGAAGAACACCTGATCGGCGCCCTGAGGGTGATCCGGACCCTTGAAGAAGTGGTTGAAGCCCACCTCGTACAGGGTCGCGGACGAGGCGTAGCTGGAGATGTGCCCGCCGACGGAGACTCCGGGCCGCTGCGCGCGGTGCACCATGATGGCCGCGTTCCAGCGGATCATCCGACGGATCTGCTTCTCGACCTTCTCGTCGCCGGGGAACGACGGCTCGCGCTCCGGCGGGATCGTGTTGATGTAGTCGGTGCTGCGCAGGCTGGGCACGCCGACGTTGCGCTCCGTTGCGCGACGCAGGAGCGAGAGCATGAGGTAGCGCGCGCGGTAGTTGCCGGAATGCTCGACCACGTTGTCGAACGACTCGATCCACTCCGACGTCTCGTCGGGGTCGACGTCCACGTACTGGGTGGGCAGTCCGCTGGCGAGCAGCGGGTCTCGGTCACGTCCGGTGGTCACGGCATTCCTTCGACTCAGAGCCGGATCCGGGATCACCGGCGCCGGCAGCGGGCTTGCGGCTGTGGGTCCATCCTTGCGCATCGCCCCGGGGCGGGCAGCCCCGAGTGCGCCCACTGATCAGGCAACAAAGTCGTCCCAATGCGGCCGGGAGGCTTGCGCACCGGGCCGCTCTCCGGTGGACTACCCCTGAAACGGGGCCCGACTGCCCCGGAGACCGCGGACCTGCCGGTGCAGGTCTCGGTCAGGGTGACTCAGACGCAGGGCCGCCGACGAAGGCCTCGGCCGGGAAGACAGGGAGTGACGTGACCGCCGCAGCGGACGACGAGGCTCGGACTCGAGCCGGTCGGCTCGGGCTGGAGCCCGGCAGCACCGTCCAGGAAGTCGGCTACGACGCCGATGTCGACGAGGCCCTGAGGCTGGCCGTGGAGGAGATCATCGGCGACGAGATGGTCGATGAGGACTTCGATGACGTCGTCGACGTGGTCCTGCTCTGGTGGCGCGACGACGACGGTGATCTCGTCGATGCGCTCGTCGATGCCATCGGTCCGCTCGCCGACCACGGAGTCGTGTGGCTGCTCACCCCGAAGCCGGGTCGCGACGGCCACGTCGAGCCGGAGGACATCGCCGACGCCGCTCCCACGGCCGGTCTGCAGCAGACGAGCACGATCAGTGCGGCCCCCGGCTGGCAGGGGACCCGTCTCGTGGCGCCCCGCGCGAAGCGCTAGTTTCGCGATGCCGGGCGAGGGCCCGGAGATCGTGGACCCTGGAGCGCGGACGTGACCGGAGCAGCACTGCAGGTGGGCGACGTCGCCCCGGACTTCACCCTGAGCAACCAGTACGGCCAGCAGGTGACGCTTTCCGACTACCGCGGCATCAAGGACGTCGTCGTGATGTTCTACCCCTTCGCCTTCACGGGGATCTGCACCGGCGAGCTGTGCGCCATCCGCGACCATCAGCCTGACTTCGACAACGACGACACCGCCACCCTCAGCATCTCGTGCGACAGCGTCCCGTCGCTGAAGGTGTTCGCCACCCAGGAGAACCTCACGCACCACCTGCTCAGTGACTTCTGGCCCCACGGCACCGTCTCCTCGGCCTATGGGGTGTTCCTCGCGGACAAGGGCTTCGCTACGCGCGGCTCCTTCGTCATCGACAGGAAGGGCGTGATCCGCTGGATGGTCATCAACGGTCCGGGCGAGGCGCGCAGCGCCGACGACTACCGTCAGGCGCTCGCGGCGCTCCGCTGAACCGGCGGGCACCTGGCCCGCTCTGGATCCGTCTTGACGGTGCCTCGGCCCTGACACTGGGGTGGTGACGGGCAGCGGGCTTCGCGGATTCGTGTCCTCGATGCTGCGGACGAGGTCGGGCCGCCTTTCGGCAGGCACCCTCGCCGCGATGGCGCTCTGGGGCGTGCTGGTCCTCGCTGGTGTGGCGAGCCCGTGGCGGGACGCACCGCTCATCGTCGCCAGCATCGTCGTCGGTGCGCCGCTGCTGGTCAGGGTCGGTCGTGATGCCTGGCACCGTTCCTTCGGAGCCGACCTGCTGGGGCTCCTTGCACTCATCGTCGGTGCGGTCATGGGGGAGTGGTTCGTCGCGTCCGTCATCGCACTGATGCTCTCCGGCGGAGAGGCGCTGGAGCAGACGGCGACGGCCCGTGCGGCACGCGTTCTCGAGGCACTCGCGAAGCGCAATCCCACCCTGGCGCACCGACGGCAGGCGGACGGCGGCCTGCAGGACGTCCCGGTCGCCGAGGTGCGGGTCGAGGACGTGCTCGTGCTTCTCCCGCACGAGCTGTGCCCGGTGGACGGGAGCGTGCTCGAGGGTCGCGGCAGCATGGATGAGTCGTACCTGACCGGCGAGCCCTACGTGATTGCGAAAGGTCCCGGATCGGGAGTGCTGTCGGGAGCGGTCAACGGGGCGGAGCTGCTCGTCATCCGGGCGCAGCGCGAGGCGCGCGACAGCAGGTACGCACGCATCGTCGGCATCCTGGAGAAGGCAGAGGCCGAGCGGCCGCCCATGCGTCGACTGGCCGACCGGATCGGCGGTGTCTACACCGCTGTCGCCCTCGCGGTGGCCGGACTGGGCTGGGCGGTCAGCGGGGATCCGAACCGGTTCCTGTCCGTCCTCGTCATCGCGACGCCGTGTCCGCTGCTGATCGGCGTCCCGGTGGCGATCGTCGGGGCCATCTCGCTCGCCGCACGCAACGGCATCATCGTCAAGGATCCCTCCGCCCTCGAGCGGATTCCCTCGGTGCGCACCATGATCTTCGACAAGACGGGCACTCTCACGTACGGCCGCCCCACGGTGACCGACGTGGAGCTGCTGCCCTCGGCGCCACCCGGCCTCGACCGCAGTCAGGTGCTTGCGCTTGCAGCGGCACTTGAGCGTTTCAGCCGGCATCCGCTGTCCGCCGCCGTACTGCAGGCGGCTGCCCACCTGCCAGTGCTGTCCGTGGCGCACATGGCCGAGCATCCGGGGCAGGGCCTGCGCGGTGAGGTCG
>JBIIJX010000026.1:0-17263 GCA_044233495.1 Candidatus Nanopelagicales bacterium | reverse complement strand
CGGCGACGTCCGGGTTCTTCTTCTGCGGCATGATCGAGGACCCCGTCGACCACGAGTCGTCCAGCCGCGCCCAGCCGAACTCGCGGGACGCCATGAGAATGACCTCCTCGCCGATCCGGGACAGGTGCACCCCGATCATCGCTGCGACGAACAGGAACTCCGCAACCCAGTCGCGGTCGCTCGTGGCATCGATCGAGTTGGCCAGGGCCTCGTCGAAGCCCAGCTCCGCCGCGACCGCCTGCGGGTCCAGGCCGAGGCTCGAGCCGGCCAGCGCTCCGGCGCCGAGCGGCGAGCGGGCTGCGCGACGATCCCAGTCGGCGAGCCGCTCGATGTCGCGACCCAGCGCATGGACGTGCTTGGCGAGCTCGTGGCCGAACGACACCGGCTGGGCATGCTGCAGGTGGGTGAAGCCCGGCGAGTACGTGTCGACGTGGGCTGCGGCCTGGTCCAGCAGGGCCTGCTGCAGGTCCGTCACGGCAATCGCGATGACGCGCGCGCGGTCGCGCAGGTAGAGCCGGAAGTCGGTCGACACCTGGTCGTTGCGGCTGCGCCCCGCGCGGAGCTTGCCGCCGAGCTCCCCGAGCCGCTCGATGAGGGTGCGCTCGATGGCCGTGTGGACGTCCTCGTCCGAGGGATCGGGGACGACCCGGCCGGCTGCGACGTCGTCGGCGAGCACGTCCAGAGCCGCGACCACGGCCGCAATCTCATCGTCGGTGAGCAGGCCCGCAGAGTGCAGCACCCGGGCGTGCGCGCGCGTCTGCTGGATGTCGAAGGGGGCAAGCCGCCAGTCGAAGTGCGTGGACAGGCTCAGTGCGGCCATCGCATCGGATGGCCCGTCGGCGAATCGCCCACCCCACAGTCGAGTCGGCTGGGGGTCGCTCACGGCGTTCTCCTCTGCTCGGCCATGCGCAGCATCGTCCGGCACAGGTCCTCGGCGTCCTCGGGCGTGCGCATGACGATGATGATGGTGTCGTCCCCGGCGACCGTGCCGACCGTATCGAATCCGGTGCTGCGGTCCAGGTGCCCGGCGAGGAACTGCGCGCCGCCCGGCGGCGTGTGCAGGACGGCGATGTTGCCCGCCGGCTCGGCCCGCACCAGCAGCTCCCCCGCGAGCCGGGCGAGCGTGACCTCCTGGCCGGTCAGCGGCAGCGAGGTGTCCAGCCCCGCGGCGGCGTCGACCACGTAGTGGCCGTCGGCATCCTTGAGGGCGCCGAGTGCCAGCAGGTCGCGCGACAAGGTGGCCTGCGTGACGTGGACCCCCTCGGCGTCGAGCAGGTGGCCGAGCTCCTCCTGCGAGGTGACCGCATGCGTCGACAGCAGGGTCGCGATGCGTGCCCTGCGGGCCGTGACCGTGCGCGGAGTGCTGTGCATGATCGTCATGCCTCCGCCCGGGCGGCCACCACGCTGGCGCAGGCCGCGTCCCAGCGCTCCAGCGCCTCGGCAACGTCGGCATCCGACAGCACCAGCGGTGGTGCAAGACGGATCGCGTCGCTGGCCACCGCATTGACCAGCAGGCCGTGCTCCCGGCAGGCGCGCTCGAGGTCGGCGGCCGGCGGGTCAGCCAGCGCCGCCGCCATCAGCAGCCCCCGCCCGCGCACGTGGGTGACCAGCCCGTGCCCTCGTACCACGAGCCCTTCGGCGAGCACCTCGTGCAGCTCGCGCGCGCGGGCGATGAGCCCATCGGACTCGATCGCATCGAGCACGGCGAGCGCCGCCGCGCACGACACCGGATTGCCGCCGAACGTCGACCCGTGCGAACCGGGCGTGAACAGCGAGGCGGCACGCCCGAAGCCGATGACGGCACCGATGGGCAGGCCGCCACCCAGACCCTTCGCCAGGGTCATCACGTCAGGAGCCACGCCCTCGTGCTGGTGCGCGAACCATGCGCCTGTGCGGCCGATGCCGGTCTGCACCTCGTCGAGGATGAGCAGGGCCCCGTGCGCGTCGGCGAGCGCACGCGCGGCCGCCAGGTAGCCGGGCGGGGGCACGATCACGCCGCCCTCGCCCTGGATGGGCTCGAGCAGGATCGCCGCCGTCGAGGAGTCCACCGCGGCAGCCAGCGCAACCGCATCGCCGTAGGGCACGACGGTGACGTCGCCCGGCAGCGGCCGGAAAGGGTCCTGCTTCGCGGGCTGCGCGGTCAGGGCGAGCGCGCCCATGGTGCGGCCGTGGAACGAGCCCTGCGCGACGACCATGCCGGGCCGCCCGGTCAGGCGCGCGAGCTTGAATGCCGCCTCGTTCGCCTCGGCCCCCGAATTGCACAGGAAGACGCGACACGCGGGATCACCGACCAGCTGCTGCAGCCGCTCGGCCAGCGCGATCGCCGGCTCGGTGGCGTGCAGGTTGCTCGTGTGGCCGATGGTCGACAGCTGCGTCACGACGGCTTCGATCAGGCGGGGGTCGGCATGCCCGAGGGCGTTGACCGCAATGCCGGCCAGCAGGTCGATGTACTCGGTGCCGTCCGCATCCCACACGCGGGCGCCACTACCCCGCACGAGGGCCAGGGCGGGGGTGCCGTAGTTGTCCATCAGCGCGCCACGCCAGCGCTCCTGCTCCAGCGCCGTGGCCGTCGTGGTCTCGCTGGTCGTCATGCGGGCTCCTTCGGCAGCACCATCGTCCCGATCCCGGAGTCGGTGAACACCTCGAGCAGGACGCTGTGCGGGACACGCCCGTCGATCACGGTGGCCCTCGGGACGCCCCCCTCGACAGCGCGCAGGCAGGCCTCCATCTTCGGCACCATGCCGCTCTCGAGCGATGGGAGCATCCCGCGCAGCCGCTCGGTCCCGATCGCGGCGATGAGCGAGGAGCGGTCCGGCCACTCGGCATACAGGCCCTCGACGTCGGTGAGCACCACGAGCTTCTGCGCCCCCAGCGCGATCGCCAGGGCGGCGGCTGCGGTGTCGGCGTTGACGTTGTACGACGTGCCGTCCTCACCCCGGGCCACAGTCGACACGACCGGGATGAGGCCACTGTCGAGCAGCTCCTCGACGAAGTCCGGGCGCACGGCGACGACGTCGCCGACCTGCCCGATGTCGACCTCCTCGCCGTCGACCAGAGCGCCCCGGCGCTCGGCCGTGAACAGCTGGGCGTCCTCCCCCGAAAGGCCCACGGCGTAGGGCCCGTGCTCGTTGATCAGGCCCACGAGTTCTCTCTGCACCTGGCCCACGAGCACCATGCCGACGACGTCCATGACGTCAGGGGTGGTGACCCGCAGGCCGCCCGTGAACTGCGACTCGATGCCGAGCTTCGCGAGCATCGCGCTGATCTGCGGGCCCCCGCCATGGACGACGACGGGACGCATGCCCGCCAGGCGCAGGAACAGGATGTCCTCGGCGAACCCCGCCTTGAGGGCGTCATCGGTCATGGCGTTGCCGCCGTACTTCACGACGACGGTGGCGCCGTGCCAGCGCTCGAGCCACGGCAGCGCCTCGGCCAGCACAGCGGCCTTCGCCGCGGCGGCGTTCGTGTCATTCATGACTCACCTCAGGTCGAGTAGGCGGAATTCTCGTGGACGTAGTCGGCGGTGAGGTCGTTGGTGAGCACGCTGGCCGTGGCCGAGCCTGCCCCCAGGTCGACGGTGATCCGGACCAGGCGTCCGCTCATGTCGACGAGGTCGCGGGAGTCGCCAACACCCCCTGATCGGCACACCCAGACATCGTTGATGGCGACGTTCACCTGCTCGGGCTCGAAGGTTGCGCTTGTGGTGCCGACCGCGGACAGGATCCGGCCCCAGTTCGGGTCCTCGCCGTGGATCGCGCACTTGAGCAGGTTGCTGCGCGACACTGCTCGCGCCGCCTCGAGGGCGTCGGACTCCGACGCGGCGTTCACCACGGTGATCTCGATGTCCTTCGATGCTCCCTCGGCATCGCCGATGAGCTGCCGGGCAAGGTCCGAGCACACCTCGGTCAGCGCGTCGGTGAACGACACCGGGTCCGGTGCCACGCCCGACGCCCCGGAGGCCAGGAGCAGCACGGTGTCGTTGGTCGACATGCAGCCGTCGGAGTCGATCCGGTCGAAGGTCAGCGAGGTCGCGATGCGCAATGCGGCGTCGGCGAGGTCGGCGTCGATGACGGCATCCGTCGTGACGACGACGAGCATGGTGGCCAGTGCCGGGGCGAGCATGCCCGCACCCTTGGCCATCCCGCCGACCGTGTAGCCGCCGGTGGTCACTGACGACGTCTTGGGCACGGTGTCGGTCGTCATGATCGACACGGCTGCCGCGGGACCGCCGGAGGTGGACAGGGCGACCACCGCGGCATCGACACCCGCGAGCAGCTTCTCCATCGGAAGACGCTCGCCGATCAGGCCCGTCGAGCACACGACCACATCACCCGAGCCGACCGATAGACCAGCCGCGTCGAGGGCCGAGGCCACGTGCTCGGCCGTGCGATGGGTGTCGGCGAAGCCCTCAGGGCCGGTGCAGGCGTTGGCGCCGCCGGAGTTGAGCACGACCGCGCGCACCTCGCCATCGGCCAACACCTGCCGCGACCACAGCACGGGAGCGGCGGCGAATCGGTTCGACGTGAAGACCCCCGCGGCGACGGCCAGCGGCCCATCGTTAACGACCAGGGCGAGGTCGGGGCGTCCGGACGCCTTCAGCCCGGCGGTGACACCGCAGGCGCGGAATCCGGCAGCGGAGGTGACGCTCATGGTGCGACCCCGTTCACCGAGAGGCCGAGCCCTTCATCGAGGCCGAGCATGAGGTTGGCGTTCTGGAGTGACTGGCCGGCGGCGCCCTTGCCGAGGTTGTCGATGGCGCTGACCACGACGACGCGGCCCGCGTGCTCGTCCACCGCGCACTGCAGGTGCACCGAGTTCGATCCCCCGACGGACGAGGTCTGCGGCCACTGCCCCTCCGGCAGCACCTGCACGAAGGGCTCGTCTGCGTAGGCGTCGAGCAGCGCTGCGCGCACGTCGCCAGAGGTCACCTGCCCCCGCACCCGCGCCGACACGGTCGCGAGGATGCCGCGCGGCATGGGAGCCAGGAGGGGCGTGAACGACACCGTCACCGGCGAACGAGCAGCCGAGGAGAGCGCCTGCTCCATCTCCGGGGTGTGCTGGTGCGAGCCACCCACCTTGTAGGCGCTCATCGAGCCCATCACCTGGGTCGCGAGCAGGGCATCGGTTGGCTTGCGGCCGGCGCCGGATGTCCCGGAGGCCGCCACGACGACGACGTCAGGCTCGACCAGGCCCGCGGCGAGGACCGGGGCCATGGCCAGCGCGACCGAGGTCGGGTAGCACCCGGGGTTGGCCACCCGCGTCGCCGAGCGGATGGCCTCGCGCGCCCCCGGCAGTTCGGGCAGGCCGTAGGTCCAGGTGCCCGCATGCCCGCCGCCGTAGTAGGTGGACCAGGCACCGGGATCAGCGAGCCGGAAGTCCGCACCGAGGTCGACGATCCGCACCGACGCGGGCAGCTGCCCCGCCAGGGCCGCGGACTCCCCGTGCGGCAGGGCCAGGAACACCAGGTCGGCGTTCGCCAGTGCATCAGCGGACGTCTCGACCAGCATCCGGTCGGCGAATATGGCCAGGTTCGGGTGCACCGCCCCCAGGGGCTCCCCTGCGCGGCCCCCGGCCGCCAGCGCCCCGACCGACACCTGCGGATGGGCCGCCAGCAGCCGGAGCAGCTCACCGCCGGCGTAGCCGGAGGCACCCGCGATCGACACCCGGATCATGCAGGCAGTATACGCATACGCGCATACTGCCTCCTCACCGGGCTCAGCCGAACGAGTACTCGAAGCTGCTCTCCAGGCGGAACTTCACCTCGTTGGAGAAGCCCTTGTTGCTCTTCAGCCGGTAGAAGACCGTCGAGCCCGCGGTCACCGACTTCGGCAGCATGCCAATCCAGTCACCCATCGGCTCGACGTACTCGGGATCCAGGCTCGCCGTCCCCTGCTTCTTCCACGCGCCGTTCTCGCCCACCTTGGCCTGCACCTCGAAGGACTGCGTGTCGTTGGCCCATCCGACGGCGCTGAACGAGAGCAGGATCTCGGAGTCGATGCGGGCCCGCTTGAAGATGTTCAGGCGGTAGATCTGGCCCTTCCACTTCTCCGTGGCCGGACGGCTCGTCCCCCGCTCCGTCTTCGCCACGACCGAGAATGTGTAGGTCTTGTTCGGGTCGAAGACCGTCGTGCTGCCTGGCATCGTGCAGGACGTCGCCGGAGCCTTGACGGTGCAGGAGACGAACTTCGACTGAGCCCACGAAGGAGCCCGAACGTCCGACGTCATCACGTACTCGCTGATGGGCGAGCCGCCGTCACGGGCCGGGGGCTGCCACGACACCGTGAAGCCGGAGGTGTCCGACTTCACCTTCACATCGCGCGGCGCCGAGGGCAGGCCGATCGTCGCTCCCAGCTTTGCCGTGAGGGTGGCGGTCTTGTCATTCCCGTACGTGAAGTACAGCGATGCCGGCTTGCCGTTGTCGTTCTTGTCGAGCTTCCGGCTCCACGTGAAGTTGCCGTCCTTGTCGACCTTGGCGGT
The DNA here is from genome assembly GCA_044233495.1 of Candidatus Nanopelagicales bacterium. GTDB lineage: Bacteria > Actinomycetota > Actinomycetes > S36-B12 > S36-B12 > UBA10649. The sequence continues at coordinate 10,786 of JBIIJX010000026.1, read as the reverse complement.
GTCCTTCGTCAGTCGGAGGACAGCGCCGTCGGCACCCAGCTGCAGCACAGGAATCAACTCTGTGCCGGCCTTCAGGCCAGGAGCCCGGCCCTCAGCCTCCAGCTTCGACCCACGCTTGAAGAACAGGAACTTCACCTCGGGACGGGACAGGACATCCAGCTTCAGGTCGTACGGCGAGGCCGAGTTGCTGGCCGAGGAGAACTCGCCCCAGCCCACGGCGCCGAGGGCCTGGACCTTGAAGGTGTACTTCGTTCCCGGCGTCAGATCGGTGTAGGTGCACTCCAGCGGGTTTTCTGACGTCACCCTCGTGATGCAAGCCTGCCCCGTATCCGTCCGGACCAGATAGGCCGCGATCCCTGAGGGGTTGCCGAGATCCGCCGGCGCCTTGTAGGACACCGTCACGGCCTTGTACTTGCCGGTGGCCACCACATCCGTCGGCACTCCGGGCGCGCGCTTGGGCTGAGCCACCGCGAATCCGAGGGCACCCCAGCCCACCGCGTTGCGGGCCTGCGCGTAGACGCCATTGGCCCACGACACTGCAGCCTGGTCGCCGCTCTCAGCGCTCAGACGCAAGTACGCGGCCACCTGATCGGTGGTGTTGTAGAGCACCCAGTCCGATTCGGACTGGCTCGCGTTCCTGTCGTTGTAAGGCTTCCTAAAGGGGATGGGGACATCCGATGCCGAGATCGTGCAAGAGTTCGCCGAGGGGGCCGCGTAGCACTCGGCCCGCCCGTCTGCAGTGGAAGCGCGGTACTGGACGATGCCTGAACCGTTGTCCGTGGCCGGCGGGCTCCAGGTGACCGTCAACTGCTGAAGAGCCTCGTTGTACGAGGCCGAGACGTTCTGCGGAGCCGAAGGAGTCCCGGCCGCAGGACCGCCGCCCCCGCCACCAGTGCTCTCTGCTGGGCAGTTGTTCGCACCCGGGGTGTAGCGAGCGACGTAGTCCAACTCGCTGTTTCCGCCTGCGTTCGTGAAGTGGCCGCCCACAATGATCGAGCCGTCAGTTTGCGGAAGGATCCCGCGCACCGCACCGCTGACGCCATTGTTCGCCCCGCACCCGAGCGACGACCACGTGGAGGAGGCGAAGTCGTACTCGGCGATGTTCGTTGCGCTGACACCGTTGATACCGGTGAAGTTTCCACCGATGTACATCTTGGTCTTATCCGTGCTGAACGAAATGACCTCAACGACCGCGTTTGTCCCAGACAACCCGGTCCCACCCGAGGGAACTGCCTCCCAGGCGCTTGATGTGGAGTTCCATCGGGCTAGCCCATTCACGGTGACAGGAGTTGTTGCATCAGTTGTCGTGAAATTTCCACCTGCGTAGATGCCATCGTACGTGGCACTTGCGCTACCGGTGAGATTGGCAAGGGCCGCCGCAGTTCTTGCGGTGTTGTCCGAGAAGCCATACGTAGTCGTGGCGTCACCGGCGATGCTCAGGAAGGAATTGGCTGTCGCGCAGCCATTGGCGACCGTGGCGCACCGCCAGGTAGCCACGTGCCCGAAATTCGGAGTGTTGCCTGACGCGAAGTAGCCGCCCATCGCAGTGGTGGTTGCATCAACGTAGGCCAGAGCATTCACTGATCGGTTACTCGTGGGCGTCGACGTGGGGCCGATCCATCCGCCTCGATAGAGAGCGAGATTGTCCGCACTTGCGACGCCGCCGGCATTGGTGAAGTATCCGGAGACGTAAGCGGTGGTCGCGTCGATAGCAACGATCTCTTCCACGCCATTATCGCCGGTTGTGAAGGCCGCGAGGCCGCCGCCGGTCAGTGCCGTGAAAGCACTCGTTGTGCTGCCATCCCAAAGAGCGATTCCGCGAAGTGTCGTTGAACTCGAGTCATTGAAATTGCCACCGATGAAGACGTTGTTGCTACTGGGCACAGGTGCGATGGCGTACACGCCCGTGTAGGTGTAACCGCCAGTCAGCGGACTCGTCGAGAGTGCCTGCCAATCTGCTGAGGAGTTGGAGGCGTCGATGCTCGCGATGTAGTCGGCGTTGGCATTGCCACCTGCATTCGTGAAGAAGCCACCCGCGTACACCGTGCCCGTGCCAGCGCCCTCCTGAGCCAGGACATACACCTTCTCATTGAGTCGGGTGGAGCCCACCTGCGTCCACGCGCCATCGATGTTTGCCGCACTGGCGGTCGTGGTGGTCGTCACCGTGGCTACAGCGCCAAAAGTCAATGTGCTGACGGCAACCGCCAGGGCAGTTGTTGCGGCGGTCAGGCGTGGCTTGGACATACGTCTCCCCGGGTCTCGGCACGACGGGCGTGATGAACCTAGGCCGATCCCGGGCCGCAGTCAACTATGTTCACCAATAGACACGCCACGCGGTCCCTGCTTGGTAGCGTCCGAAGGTGCCCCCAGGACGCAGGTCGACGCGGTCGCGGGAGGAGTTCATCGAGGCCTCCATCGCCTATGCCGATGAGTTCGGGCTGGAGGCGCTCACCGTCCGAGCCCTGGGCCAGACACTGGGCGCCTCCCCCACTGCCGTCTACCGCTACTTCCGCGACAAGGACGCCCTCGTGGTCGCCATGCGCGAGACCCTCCTGGCCGCAGCGTTCCCGGCAGTCCCGCTTCCGACGGACCCCGCGGAGGCTCTCGTTCAGCTGGGGCTGGGATTCCGGCGCGCGGCGCGCGCCCACCCCTGCCTCAGTCAGATCATGGGGATGGCAGCGGTGGACGGCCCATCGTCGCTGGCCTCCCCCCGCGTCGCCGTCGAGGCCCTGGAGGCCGCCGGCCTTCGGGGCGCCGAGCTCGTGCGCGCCTACCGGCAGCTGGAGTCCTTCGTCGTGGGGAGCAGCATGTTCGACTTCAGCGGCGCTCCCCGTCACCTGCTGGAACGCTACGAGCGCCTCCGCCGCTTCGATCACCCTGACTTCGCCGAGCAGCTCAGCACCGTGGCCGACATCGACCGGGTGAACGAGGATGCCTACGAAGCTACCTTGCGGGCACTGGTCAGTGCCCTCTTCGCCTCCGTGCCGGAAAATGCGTCGATATGAGGCGAGCAGGGCTGGGGGATGCCCTCGGCATCGTCGTGTCCCTGACCGCCCTGATGTACGGGCCGATGCTCATCGACCCGGCGAGCTTCCCCAAACTGCTCGTGCTGGTGGTCGGCGCCGGTGCGGTGGCGCCGTTCGTGCTCCTGCGGTGGCTCAGCCCTGACCGCCCCCGGGGCTGGCGACTGCTCCCGTGCGGAGCGGCCGCCGCGCTCGTCCTGTGGGTGAGCCTGGCCACCCTCGCCGCCGATGCGCCCTGGGCTACCCGCCTGTACGGCTGGTTCCTGCGCGCCGACGGCCTGCTGGGCATCATCGCCGCGCTCGTGCTCCTCCTCGGCGCTGCCACCCTGCGCGGAGGCGAGATCCGCCGGGCCCTCGGGTGGATCGTGGCAGGAGCCGGGGTCGCCGCCGTGCTCGCCATCCCCCAGATCGCAGGCGTCCCCTTCATGGTCGGCGACGACGGGACGGTGCCGTCGACGCTCGGGCAGCACAACTTCGGGGGCGCTTACTTCGCCATCTGCACGGCGCTCGCCCTCGGCTTGGGTTTCTCGGTCACCGGCCGGGCGTGGCGCGTGGCCAACCTCGCAGGAGCGCTCGCCTTCGCCGCGGTCGCCTTCCTGTCCGGCGCACTGCAGGGCCCGATGGCACTGGGGGCCGGACTGGTCATGCTCGCGTTCGCCTGGGTGCTGGCGTACCGAGGTCGATGGCGGCGCATCGCGATCGCGGGATCGGTCGTCGTACTGGCCAGCGGCCTCGTCGTTGCCGTGCTCGGCATGCTCTCGATCGGCCCCATGGGCTTCGTCGGTCGCGAGGGAAACACGCAATGGCGCTACAACATCTGGTCCCAGGGCTGGGACGTGCTCGCAGCCCATCCCGTCCTCGGCATCGGCACCGGGAGCTTCGCGCGCTACCTGTCGGAGTACCGCTCACTGGAGTCCACGCTGTTCGTTGGAGAGGGGATGCGGCCCTCCGCCGTCCACAGCATCCCGCTCCAGTTCGGCATCGTCGGTGGATGGCCTGCGCTGGTGCTGTGGTGCGTGGTCTTCGGCAGCGCACTCGCCCTGATCCTCATCCGGATCGCCCGCGCCCCGATGCAGCACACCTTCCTCGCGATCGCGGTGATCGGTGCCCTCGGTGCGTACCTCGCGCAGGCAGTCGTGTCGATCGACGTCCCCTCGATCCTCGCGATCGGCTGGCTGCTCGCCGGGCTTGCCGTCGCCCTCGCTGTCGACCCGGTGCCCGCACCCGTCATGAAGAAGGGCAAGCCCCGGGACGGCGGACCGCCGGAGATGCCCGCGCGCACCCTCATCAAGGCGCTCGTCGCCTCGACCGTGCTCGTCATCATCGGCGGATGGGCGGTCCTGTCGCAGATCCAGGCCGTCGAGCGGGCCCGGAACCTCGCCACGCCCGAGGCAGTCGCGGCCGCCATCGCCGACCCGATGGTGCCCTGCCCCGTCCGCCTCGAGGTCGCCCGCGAGTCCCTGACTGGCCAGCCGCTGGCCTTCGTCGTGCCGGCCATCACCCAGGCGGTCGCCGTCGATCCCCGCTGCCCGCCGATCATGAACCTGCTCTCCGTCGCCGCACTGGAGGCCCGACAGCTCGATCTCGCGAGCACGTCGACGCAGCGCGGCACCGAACTCGATCCGCAGTCCGTGACCGTCTGGGAGCTGCGCGAGCAGTACTTCCAGCTTGCGAACGATCAGGTCGGAGCCGCGGACGCACGAGCCCGAGCGGACGCCCTCAAGGACGCTGCGGCGGCCCGAGCCGGCTGACATCCGGCGCTACGCCCTCGCGAGCACCTAGCGCAGGGTCGCACCGCACCGCTGCTGCGCAGCCGTGATCGCGGCCTGGCGTGCCGCCGCAGTCTCGTCCGCCGAGAGCGTGCGGTCGGGCGCGCGGAAGCGCAGCGCGAAGGCGAGGGACTTCTTGCCCTCCGGCACCTGGGATCCGGTGTAGACGTCGAAGAGCCGAACGGACTCCAGCAGCTCCCCGGCACCCTCCGCCAGGGCCGCGCGCACGTCCTCGGCACTCACCGTCACATCGACCACCAGGGCGAGGTCCTCCTTGGCGACCGGCTGCGTGCCGATCGCCGGCGCCGGCCGGATCGGCACTGCTGAGTCGGCGATCGCGTCAAGATCTACCTCGAAGGCAGCACTGCGCTCGGGCAGCCCGGTGGCCTCGATGACGCGCGGATGCAGCTCACCGGCATGCCCGATGACGCTCCCGTCGAGCGTGATGCTCGCGCAGCGTCCCGGGTGGAAGGCCGGATCAGCACCGGGCGTGACCTCGATGCGGGCACCGGCCACGTCGGCGAGCACGCGCACCGCCTCGATCGCGTCGGACCAGGAGGCGGCACGCGCCGGCCCCCACCAGCCCTGCGGCTCGCGCGTGCCGGCCAGGAGTCCCGCGACGTAGTGCGGCTGCCTTGGCAGCAGGCCGTTCAGCGACTCCCACTCGTCGTCCTGCGGGCGTCCGTGCACACCGGGGCGCTCCCCCGACTCGTGCGCGACGTCGCCCTGGAACACCCGGCCCACCTCGAACAGCGCGACATCGGCGTGGCCCCGACTGGCATTGCGCCGCGCCGCAGCGACCAGGCCGGGCAGCAGGGTCGCGCGCAGGCTCGGCTGCTCCTCCGAGAGCGGGTTCGCCAACCGCGGCGCGATACGGCGCGGATCGTCCGACGGAAGCTGCAGGGCGTCGAGCTCGGCCACACCCACGAAGGGGTAGGACAGCACCTCGACGAACCCCCGCGAGGCCAGGGCCATGCCCACCCGACGGCGAATGCGCTGGGGCGCCGTCAGGCCCCGGCCGAGCGGCGCCGTCGGCAGCGTGGAGGGCAGCGCGTCGTACCCGATGATGCGCAGCACCTCCTCGACGAGGTCCGCCGGGTCGGTCAGGTCCGGGCGCCAGCTCGGCGGCGTCACCTGGAGCACGTCGGCGGCCTGGTCGGCGATGGTGCAGCCGATGACCTGCAGGATGCGGACGACCATGACCGCCGGGATGTCCATGCCGGCGACGTCCTCCGGATGGCTCGACGGCAGCGTGATGACCACCGGCTCCTCCGGCGTCTCGACCGCCGTCATGCCCGCGTACTCACCACCGCCGAACTGCAGCAGCAGCGCCGCGGCACGGGCACTCGCGTACGGCGCGAGGTCCCGGTCCACACCGCGCTCGTTGCGGCGCCCGGCCTCCGTCGACACCTTGTGACGACGCCCCGCTCGCGCGACCACCTCGGGGATGAAGTGGGCGGCCTCGAGGGCGATCGCCGTGGTGTCGTCGTCGATCTCCGAGTGCAGGCCGCCGATGACCCCCGCGAGGCCGATGACCCCGGTGTCGTCGCGGATGACGAGGTCGTCGCTGCGCAGCGTGCGCTGGACGTGGTCGAGTGACTCGAAGGGCTCCCCCGCCCGAGCCCAGTCGGCGCGGACCACGCCCTTGAGCTTGCCCATGTCGTACGCGTGCAGCGGCTGGCCGAGCTCGAGCATCACGTAGTTGGTGACGTCGACGGCGAGCGACACCGGCCGCATGCCGCAGGCGACGAGTCGCCGCTGCATCCACAGTGGTGACGGCGCCTGGGGGTCGAAGCCGACGATGGTGCGCATCGTGAACAGGTCGCATCCGGTGGGCGCCTCGGTGGCGCACTCCTGCAGGGCATGGCCCGCCACCGGGGCGGGCAGGTCGGCGAGCGCGGTGCCCGGATCCTCGAACGCCAGCCCGTACGCGATGGCGACCTCGCGCGCGATGCCACGGATCGACAGCGCATAGCCGCGATCAGGTGTCACCGCGATGTCGAGGACCTCGTCGCCGATACCGATGATCGGCTTGGCGTCGGCACCCGGCTCTGCCGTGCCCTCGGGCAGCACCATGATGCCGTCGTGGTTGTCGCCGAGGCCGAGCTCGCGCTCGGAGCAGATCATCCCGTTCGACGTCTTGCCGTAGGTCTCGCGCGCACTGATGCGGAAGCCGCCCGGCAGCTCGGTGCCCGGCACCGCGACGACCACGAGGTCGCCCTCGACGAAGTTCCTGGCCCCGCAGATGATCCCGTTCACCGTGTCGGGCCCGATCTGGACCTGACACCAGCGGATCGGCTTCTTGAACTCGGTCAGCTCCTCGATCCGGTTCACCCGGCCGACGACGAGGTCGCCGATGACGCCCTCGCCCGTCGTCTCGACGGTCTCGACCTCGAGCCCTGCGCTGATGAGCCGCTCGGCGACGTCGCGCCCCGTCTGGTCGGCAGGGATCGCGACGAACTCGCGCAGCCACGACATCGGCGCGCGCATCAGGCCTCCAGCCCGAACGCCAGGGAGAAGCGGACGTCGCCCTCCACCATGTCGCGCATGTCGCTCACGCCGTTGCGGAACATCAGCGTGCGCTCGACCCCCATGCCGAAGGCGAACCCGCGGTACACGTCCGGGTCGATGCCCACGGCCCGCAGGACGCGCGGGTTGACCATGCCGCAACCGCCCCACTCGATCCAGCCCTCGCTGCCGCACGTGCGGCAGGGGTTGTCGGGGTCACCGACGGACGCCCCGCGGCACACGAAGCACTGCAGGTCGACCTCGGCACTGGGCTCGGTGAAGGGGAAGTAGGACGGGCGCATCCGCGTGCGGATGCCCGCGCCGAACATCGACTCCGCGAAGTGATCGATGGTGCCGCGCAGGTCCCCCATCGTGATGCCCTTGTCGACCGCGAGGGCCTCGACCTGGTGGAACACCGGCGTGTGGGTCGCGTCGAGCTCGTCCGTCCGATAGACCCGGCCCGGCGCGATCACGTAGATCGGCAGCTCGCGGTCGAGCATCGAGCGGATCTGGATCGGCGACGTGTGCGTGCGCAGGACGACCCCGCTGTCGGGTGACGACACGAAGAAGGTGTCCTGCATCGTCCGGGCCGGATGGTCCGGCGGGATGTTGAGGGCGTCGAAGTTGACCCACTCGGCCTCGACCTCGGGGCCCTCCGCGATGTCGTAGCCCATCGACACGAAGACGTCAGCAACACGCTCCATCAGGGTGGTCAGCGGGTGGCGGCCGCCCAGGGGCTGGCGGTCGACGGGCACGGTGACGTCGACGGCCTCCTCCACCAGCACCCGCGCGTCGCGCTCGGCCTCGAGCTCGCCCTGCCTGGCGTCGAGTGCACCCTTGATCCGCCCGCGCGCCTCGCCCACCCGCTTGCCGGCCTCGGCCTTCGCCGCCGGGGGCAGGGCGCCGATCTCGCGGTTGGCCAGGGCCAGGGGTGCACGGTCACCCGCATGCGCGAGGCGCACCTCTTTCAGTTCAGCGAGGTCCGATGCCGCTGCGATGGCAGCGAGGGCCGCGTCGACCATCGCGCCGATGGCATCGGCATCGAGGGCGGCGACCTGCTTGGGGTCGAAGGAGGAGTTGGGTGCAGACATAGCCGTCGGAGTATCCCAGACGCTTCGGTGTGAGCGAACTCAGGCAGGTCTCGACACCGTGACCAGACGCCCACCTCTTGACTGGCGCGGAAGGAGTGATAGGAATGCCGGTAGCGGCGGGATTGCTTAAGGGCCCTCGTCGTCAGCAAGCCCCGGATCGGTGCTGGTCATCCAGTGCCCCGGGGCCTCTGCGTGTTCGGGCTGCCGCTGGTGCAGCTAGGGGATGCTCGGAGCGACACCTATCCGCCGCACCCGGTGTGCCACAGCACCCCACGGAGCGCGATTGACGCCGCACAGGAAGTCTGTTCGAGCGCCCACGATCAGGTCAGCAAGGGCCAGAGCCGCCTCCCCCTTGCCGCGGTGCTCGACGGAGACATCTGCGGGAAGTCGCCCCGACTCCCTCAACGAGGCAGCAAGAAGCACATCGTCGCGGTCAAGACGGCCGAATGCACCTGAGGGATGAGCCCTCGATTCGAGGACTATGTGCTGGACCCCGAAGGACGTGGCCAACTCACTGAGCAGCACTCCTAGCACGGATCGGCGTTGCGGCCGGTCGTTGTGGACGGGCACCGGCCTCTCCGTCTCCACCACCAGGGCATCCCAGTAGGGCCATGAGGTCACCTCCATCACGACCTCGAGTCGCTGGCGCTCCGACAGCGATGCGTAGTGAAGGCCCTTCGCTCGCTTCCCCGCGAGCATGCGCAGTTTCCATCGGCAGTCGGTGAGATCGCCTGCCAGGAGCACGACGGCCGCCATGGCGTAGTGCGATACCTGCAGACCGTTGCCGCTGCGCACCGGCGCACGTCGCACCGGCTTCAGGGACTCATCGACAAAGGCGACGAGGTCATCGGCGGACATTCCTGCACGCTAGGCAGCACCGAGGGGACCCACAGGCACCCCAAGAACATCTGTGGACAGCGCCCACGTATGCACAGGCGATCCGGCTACTCCCCCAGGATCACCCGGACGAGCTCATCGACGGAGGCCTCGAGGTCGCCCGTGCCGCGCAGCACCAGCTCCGGAGAGCTCGGCGGCTCGTATTCCTGCCCCACCCCGGTCAGGTTGGGCAGCGACCCCTGGGCGGCCTTCGCGTACAGGCCCTTGGTGTCGCGCTCGGAGACGACGTCGAGCGGGGTGTCGACGTACACCTCGATGAACTGGCCCGGGCTGAAGAGGTCGCGCGCAGCGCGCCGGTCCGTCGCGAACGGGGACACCAGGGCCACGAACACCACCAGGCCCGCGTCGACCATGAGACGGCTCACCTCGGCCACGCGGCGCACGTTCTCCGCACGGTCCTCGGGAGTGAAGCCGAGGTCCTTGTTCAGGCCGTGGCGCACGTTGTCGCCGTCGAGCACGTACGTGTGGACACCCAGCGCATGGAGCCTGCGCACAGCGGCGTCCGCGATGGTCGACTTGCCCGCGCCGGACAGGCCGGTCAGCCAGACGACCTTCGCATCGTGGCCCATGAGCAGGCGACGAGCCTCCTCGTCGACCACGTAGTCGTGACGAACGACGTTGGTCGAGCGACGCATCGCATGCCGCACCATGCCGGCGGCGACGGTGTCCGCGGTGACGCGGTCGACGAGCAGGAACCCGCCGGTGTCGCGCACGAGGGAGTAGGGATCCATCGGGATGGGCTTGTCGGTGGCGACCTCGACACGGCCGATGTCGTTCATCTCGAGGATGCGTGCCGCATGCTCGTGGCCCGCCACGACATCGAGACGGTGGCGGACGTTCGTGACGGTCGCAGGGACCGAGCGCGAGCCCGACACCAGCAGGTAGGAGCGGCCGTGCGCCAGCGGCTCCTCGCCCAGCCACACCATGTCCACGGCGAAGCGGTCGGAGGGCTGCACCTGCTCCCCCGCCGCGCCCGCGATCACGTCGCCGCGCGTGACGTCGACCTCGTGATCGAGGGTGATCGTCACCGCCTGACCATTGACCGCGCGCTCAAGGTCCGCGATGTGGCCATCGACGTGGAGGTCGTAGGTCACGATGCGCTCGATCCTCGCCGTGCGACCGGAGTCGGCGATGACCACCTCGTCGCCCCGGTTGACCTCGCCCGAGACCACCGTGCCGGCATAGCCGCGGAAGTTGCCCTCGGCCCGTACGATGAACTGCACCGGGAAGCGGAAGTGCTCCTCGTCGTCAGCCTCGACCGGCTTCCAGTCCTCAAGGGCCTTCAGCAGCGTCGGACCGTGGTACCAGGGCATGTTCGGGCTGGGCGTCGTGATGTTGTCGCCGACGAAAGCGCTGACCGGGATCGCGATGACCTCGGGCACATCGAGGCGCGCGGCCGTCGTCCGGACGATGCCGACGATCTCCTCGAAGGTGGCGTGCTCGTAGCCGACGAGGTCCATCTTGTTGACCGCCACGATGACGGTCTTCACGCCCATGA
>JBIIJX010000237.1:0-3572 GCA_044233495.1 Candidatus Nanopelagicales bacterium | reverse complement strand
CGCGTGCGCCTGCCTCGATGCCGCAGCCGAGGTGCTCGACGCCTCGCTGGCCCAGTCCCGGCCACGGTATCTGGCCTACATCGGGTCGAGTGGCCTGGAGATCGGGGCCCTTGCCGACCTGCTCGCGCACTCCTACGACGTCAACCTTGCGCTGGAAGCCGGCGCCGCGACGTCCCTCGAACGGCAGACCATCGCCTGGCTCGGGGAATTCCTCGGCTTCCCGGTCGGGACGGGCGCCTTCACCAGCGGCGGTACCACGAGCAACATCACCGCCCTGGCTGCGGCGCGGGAACGAGCGCTGCCCGGCAGCCGCATCGAGGGCATGTCAGGACGCGCGGGGGCCGTCTACTGCTCGCGGGAGGCGCACTACTCCGTCACGCGGGCGGCGGAACTGCTCGGCATCGGCCGTCGATGGGTGCGGGCCGTCGACATCGATGGCCATCGACGCATGGATCCACGCCACCTGGCCAGTCAGCTCGACGCCGACCTCGCCGCAGGCATCGTGCCCATCGCGGTGATCGCCACGGCAGGTACCACCCTGACCGGCGCAGTCGATCCCATTCATGCGCTCGCGGACGTCTGTCGCGATCGAGACGTGTGGCTGCACGTCGATGGCGCCTACGGCCTCCCGGCGGCCGGAGCGCGAAGCACTTCAGCACTGTTCGCCGGACTCGACATGGCGGACTCATTGAGCATCGATGCCCACAAGTGGCTGTTCGTGCCCAAAGCCTGCAGTGCGGTACTCGTGCGCCACACTGCGGATCTCGCGGCGGCCTTCGCACACGATGAGGCCTACATCCCGCACGAGGGGAATGCCCTCAATCCCGTCGACATCACGCTGGAGTACTCCCGACCACTCCGAGCCCTCAAGCTCTGGCTTGCCCTGAAGACCCATGGGGCCCAGGCGTTTCGCAGTGCCATCGAGGCTAACCTCGCCCAGGCCCGCCTGCTCCATGAGCTGGCCCGCTCACGGCCTGACTTCCGCGTCCAGGATCATCCGCCGCAGTTGAGCATCGTGCCTGTGCAGCACGTGCCTGATGGGTGCTCGGATCCCGACCAGCACAACTCCGCTCTGTGCCGGGCGATCCAACAGGACGGCCGCGTGTACATGTCACCGGCCGTCATCGACGGCCAGACGTGGCTGCGCCCCTGCTTCACCAACTTCCGCACGACCGTCCAGGACGTTCACGTGACCATGGATGTGGTGTCGGAGATCGGGACCGAACTCTGGGAGAGGCACCGGTCCATCCCATGACACCGTTGGCTAATCTCCCGTCATGGTCGACCCGGTGACGTCCGCAGTCGACGGCGTCGCCTTTCCTGCCGGCGGCGACGGTCGGCGCAGTACCAGCGCGACAGGCCGCGCGATCTTCGCCGACTGCGTCCGCAACGTCGATGCGGAGGTGGCGGCGCGGATCGAGCACACGTCCGACTGGCGCAGCGGCTACATCGGGCCGCTGCGAGACATCTCCCTTGCCTCGGCACTCGCGAGCCCTGCCGCGCTGACTGTGTCACGGGACGGCCTGGCCTCCGCCCACCGCCGATTCGTCTTCGTCCGCAGGGGCGAGCAGCTCCCACTGTGGGAGGCGATGCGACGCTGGACCGATCCGCACTTCGGGTCGGTGTCGGTCCAGGGGATCATCGAGCGCGAGGCGGAGCTCACGCTGCCCTACCGAGGTCGACGCCTCTTCGGCGACGATCTCCGCCGTCAGGTGAGCTCGTGGGTGGATTCCGGCATCGCCGAACCCGGGTTCGCCGAGGCGATCGAACTCGTCGTCGCCAATCCCGACTGGCTCGACCTGCGCGACGTCGACATCGCCCTGCTCGGTGCGGGCGCCGAGCTGGCCCCGACACGCTCACTCCTGCGCTGGGGTGCCCACGTGCATGCGATCGACCTTCCCCGCCCTGAGCTCTGGCAGCGGCTCATGGCCATCACGCGGGCCACCGCGGGCCGCCTCCGCGTGCCGATCGCGCTGGATTCATCCGGCCAGCCGCCGTTCGTCGTCGGCGGCAACGTCCACCCGGACGACGACGCCACGGTCGCGACCCACGCCGGTGCCGACCTCCTGCACGACACCCCCGAGATCCTGACGTGGCTGCGCGAGATCGACCGCCCGTTCACCCTCGGCACCTACGCATACGCCGACGGTGCCGCACACGTCCTGCTGTCGATGGCGGCCGATGCCCTCATCACCGAACTCACCGCCGGCCGCGACGATCTCACGCTGGCCTTTCTGGCCACTCCCACCGACGTGTTCATGGTCCCGCTCGCGGCGGTCGAGGAGTCGCGCAGGCGCTGGGAGTCACGCGGAATCAGCGGACTCCTGCAGAGCCCGCTTCGGCTGATGCGCCAGTTCGAGCCCAACTACGCGCGCACCTACACCGACGATGACGGGACCGTGTTCGGGATCAACGACTCCCTTGTTCCGCAGCAGGGCCCGAACTACGCGCTCGCCAAGCGCCTGCAGCGGTGGCGCGCCCTGGTGGCTCGCGCAGACGGCATCCCGGTCTCCTTGAATCTCGCGCCTGCCACCCGCACGAACTCGGTGCTGAAGAACCGCGCCCTGGCCGCGGCCTATGCCGGAGCAGGGCGCTTCGGAGTCGAGGTCTTCGATCCGGCGACGACGACCACGCTCATGGCCGCACTGCTGGTGCACGATCTGCGCAATCCTGCTGCGGCAGCCCGTCCCACGACTGTGCTGGCGAACCCGATGGATCTGTTCGCCCAGGCGGCCAATCACGGTGGCCTGTGGCGTGCGGCGTACGCACCACGGAGCGTCCTCGGAGTCGCAGCACTCCTCGGCATGTTCGACCGTCGGGCCTGACCCATGGCCGATCAACTCACCGTCGCCTCCGCCATCCTCACCCTGCTCGGGCAGCACGGGGTGCGGCGAGCGTTCGGCATCCCGGGCGTGCACAACCTGGCGTACTGGGATGCCGACGGCGCGTCATTGCCCCGGATCATCGGCGTGCGTCACGAGCAGGCCGCCGGCTACGCCGCCGACGGGCTGCACCGGGCGACCGGCGAGCTCGGCATAGCCCTGCTCACCAGTGGCCCGGGAGTCGCGAACGTCGTCGCGGCGTTCGGCGAGGCGTTCGTCAGCGGATCGCCCGTGCTGCTGCTCGCCAGCGAGGTGAACCATGCACTCCGCTCTCCCAGCGGCCCGCGCGGCATCCTGCACGAGATGGCCGATCAGGGCGGCCTCATAGAGGCATTCGGTGCGCCCGCGCGCCGCGCTCGCACGCGCCAGGAGGCAATGGCCTCGGTGGTGCTCGCCCTCCGCGACGCATGGGGTCCACCCCCCGTCGGCAGTTACGTCGGCATCCCGACCGATGTGCTGGGCGAGGCATGGACGGCCGCGATCCCGCACATACCGCGGCTGCCCTCCGCGTCCGTCGACGCCCACGGTGTGACGGGGCTCGCCGAGGTCATCCGCGCCTGCCAGCGGCCCGTCATCTGGGCCGGCGGCGGTGTCGTGACCGCTGCTGCGGAGGACGACCTCCGCACCCTCGCACATCGCATCGGCGCTCCCGTCGTCACCAGTTACGCCGGCCGTGGGCTCATGTCCGGC
>JBIIJX010000179.1:0-5270 GCA_044233495.1 Candidatus Nanopelagicales bacterium | reverse complement strand
GATCCCTCCGTATGGCTGGATCAACCTGCACTTCTCCCTGTTGCCGCGGTGGCGTGGCGCAGCGCCGGTGCAGCACGCGATCTGGCGCGGTGACGAGGTGACTGGAGCATCCACGTTCCTGCTTGAGGAGGGCCTCGACACCGGGCCGGTCTTCGGCAGTGTCATCGAGGAGGTTGCTCCCGACGACACCGCTGGCATGCTGCTTGCACGTCTGGCCGAGGTGGGTGCCGACCTGCTGATCGACACCCTCGACCTGATCGCCGCTGGCTCCGCTGCAGCTGTCGCGCAGGTAGGGGAGCCGACCTTCGCACCCAAGATCACGGTCGCAGATGCTGCGGTGCGGTGGGACACGCCGGCCTTTGCGGTGGATCGTCAGGTGCGTGCCTGCACTCCGGCCCCCGGTGCCTGGACGATGGTGGTCGGTGAACGGCTGGGTCTTGGTCCTGTCGAAGTCCTGTCGGGGGACGGCGAGCGTCGTGTCGCGCCCGGTGAGGTGCAGGTGGGCAAGCGAGATGTCATTGTCGGGACGCTGACGGAGCCGGTCCGGCTCGGCGTCGTACGGCCTTCGGGCAAGCGGGAGATGCCGGCAGCTGACTGGGCCCGGGGTGCGCGCATCGGCACGGGTGTCGTCCTCGGCGCCCAGGGCGGCGACGCGTGATCGACAAGCCCAGGCGCGCTGCCCTGGAACTGCTCAGGGCGGTGCGCGAGGACGATGCCTACGCCAACCTCGAGCTGCCTCGGATTCTGTCCAGTGAGGGGCTCAGCGGCAGGGACGCGGGCTTCGCCACCGAACTTGCGTACGGAACGCTGCGCATGCGCGGCTGGTACGACGCGATCCTCGCATGCTGCGTGGATCGGCCTTTGGAGAAGGTCGAGCCGGTCATGCTCGACATCCTGCGACTCGGTGCGCATCAGCTCCTGTCCATGCGGGTGCCGGATCATGCAGCTGTCGACTCCTCCTGCGTGCTGGCGCGCGAGCAGGGTGCCAAGCCCGGAGCCGCAGCGCGAGCCGGATTCGTCAATGCGGTGCTGCGCAAGGTTGCCGCACAAGATGAAGCCGCGTGGGAGCAGGTGCTGCGTTCTGATCGCGCGGATGGCGACGTGGAGTGGCTGGCGACGCGGTGGTCGCATCCGGTGTGGATCGTCCGTGCGCTGCGTGCGGCGCTCGGTGAACGTGGAGATGAGCTGGCGGCACTCCTGAGGGCGGACGACACCCCGGCACGCCCGTCGCTCGTCGCGCGTCCCGGCCGCATGGATGTCGCCGAGCTGCTGTCCCTGCCCGAGGTGTCGGCGGCGCGCTGGTCGCCTCTGGGCGGAACCCTGTCGGAGGGCGCGCCGGAGTCCCTCTCCTGTGTGCGTGATGCTCGCGCCGGAGTCCAGGACGAAGGCAGCCAGCTCGTAGCGCTGGCCCTGGCTCGAGCCGAGGTTGTCGACGACTCCGGTCGGTGGCTCGACATGTGCGCCGGACCTGGTGGCAAGGCCGCCCTGCTCGCCGGGC
Organism: Candidatus Nanopelagicales bacterium; assembly: GCA_044233495.1. Lineage (GTDB taxonomy): Bacteria > Actinomycetota > Actinomycetes > S36-B12 > S36-B12 > UBA10649. The sequence goes on along the minus strand of JBIIJX010000179.1, from coordinate 3,772 downwards.
TCGCCGCTGAGGCAGGAGGCCGACTCATCGCCGTCGAGCAGCATCCGCATCGTGCTGTACTGGTCGAGTCCTCCCTCGGAACCGATCCGGGTGCCGTCGTGATCACTGGCGATGCTCGTCATGCGCCCTGGGGTGAGCAGGTGTTCGACCGGGTCCTCGTCGATGCGCCGTGCACGGGTCTGGGCGCATTGCGCCGTCGCCCGGAGTCCCGGTGGCGACGCACACCCGCCGACCTGGCTGCCCTCGGGGGCCTGCAGCGAGACCTTCTTCGTGCCGCGCTCGCCGCGGTGAGGCCGGGTGGAGTCGTCGCGTATGTGACGTGCTCGCCGCATCTGGGGGAGACGGAGTTCGTCGTCGCCGACGTGCTGCGTGGTCGTGACGATGTCGTGCTCGAGGACGCCCGCGATCTCCTGCCGGAAGTCGATGACCTCGGACCAGGGCCCACCGTGCAGCTGTGGCCGCACCGCCACGGCACGGATGGCATGTTCCTCGCGCTGCTGCGCCGACTGCCGCGGTAGGGGCCGCGGGCCTCGTTGCCCTGCGTGCGGACGAGGCATCAGCACGCAAGGATGAGGGCGTGCAGCGGCGCATGCGACTGGATCGGGCTGAGGCGGCACTTCTGCTGGGGGTGCCAGCGGATGCGTCGCCGGCCACGGTGCGTCATGCGTGGCGCATGTGGGCGCGCCTCGCGCACCCCGATGTCGGCGGTGATCCCGAGCACTTCGCTCGGCTGGAGCAGGCTCGCCGCGTCATGGCGTCGGCTGAGCCCGTCGCCGTCACGTCATCTCCCCGAGCTCGGTGGCCTGAAGTGCTGCAACGCCCCGTGCACCCGGTCCTGCTGTCCCTCGGCGCCCTGGTCGCACTCGCCCTGGCTACCATCCCAGCGCTGGCGGCAGACCATTCGAGCCTCGTGGCGCTCGCCGTGGCCTGCACTCCGGGGGCAGTCGCTGCGGCCGGAGTCGCGGCCGCCGTGGCACGCGAGTGCCTGTCTGGTTCCGCGGATCGCGGGCACCGCATCGTGGTCGTCTCGGTTGCATGGCTGGCCATCGCCGTGCCGCAGGTGCTGCTTGCAGCGGCCGTCGGTGTGAATCTCGTGCCCGTCCTGCCCGTGCTCGCAATCCCGATCGTCGCGGTCGTGGGGTCGATGGATCCCGCTGTGGGCCTGTGGCGCCCGGTGCCCGGTGTGCGCGGCTGACACCCGTACCCACCCTCAGGGTGTCGGCAGGATGCCCCGCAGCTCGTCGAACACCCCGGGTGCGCTCGCGACGATCGGGCCGCCCCCGGTGACCCCGTTCTCCGCCAGGAAGGGCGTGGCGCGTCCACCCGCCTCCTCGACCAGGAGGATGGCGGCAAGGCAGTCCCATGCATTGATGTGCATCTCGACGTAGCCGATGAGCTGGCCGGTGGCGACGTAGGCGAGAGTCAGTGCGCCCGATCCGACGCGATGGAACATGCCTCCGGCCGCACGCAGTCGCTCGGCCATGAAGCCCAGGTCGTGGGGTGTCGTGCGCGAGGAGCAGCCCAGTCCCGTGAGTCCCTCGCTGAGGTGCTGGGCCCTGCTCACCCGCAGCGCGACACCGTCCAGCACGGCGCCCTGGCCACGCTGGGCCGCGTACAGCTCATCGGTGACAGGGTTGTAGATGACGCCGATGCGGATATCGGCGGAGTGCACGTAGGCGATCGAGACGCACCACGTCGGAAGTCCGAGCAGGAAGGGCTGCGTGCCATCGATCGGATCGACGACCCACGTGCCGCGGCGCGGATCGACACCGGTGGCACCGGTCTCCTCCCCGACGAAAGCGTCGTCGGGGAACAGTGCGGTGACGCGTGACCTGATCACCTCCTCCGTCTCGCGATCAGCCTCGCTGACGGGGTCCTGGACGCCCTTGCTCTCGACCGTGAGACCGCCGAGATTGCGGAAGTGATGCAGGGCGACGGCCCCGGCCTCGCGGGCCACATCGACGGCGGCGTCGTATCGGGCCTGCAGGCTCGTCGGGTCGAGGGGGTCCATGGGCAACATCATCCTGCTGCACCTCGGGTCGGGTTCGTCGGGTGGCCGGGATGATCGTCCGGGCCCCATGAGGGTCGAGCTTCCCGCGACCAGCGATAGCCTGCCGACCGTGGGCATGCAGATCTCTCCCAGCATCCTGAACGCCGACCTCTCGCGACTGGCCGACGAGGTGGCGCGCATCGCCGCCGTGGCCGACTGGGTGCACCTTGACGTCATGGACAACCACTTCGTGCCCAATCTCACGTTCGGGCTTCCTGTCGTCGAGCGACTGCTGGCGCACATCGACGTACCGGCCGACTGCCATCTGATGATCGACGACCCGGGTCGATGGGCGCCCGGGTACGCGGAGGCGGGAGCCGGCAGCGTCACCTTCCATGTCGAGGCCACGAGCGCCCCTGTCCGAGTGGCGAAGGACATCCGTGCGGCTGGCGCGCGGGTCGGGGTTGCACTGAAGCCCGGCACACCTATCGACGCCATCAGCGAGGTCATCCGTCACGTCGACATGATCCTGGTCATGACCGTCGAGCCCGGCTTCGGCGGTCAGTCCTTCATGGACGACATGCTCCCCAAGGTTCGCCAGGCACGTCGCGTCGCCGACGCATCCGACGCAGATATCTGGGTGCAGGTCGACGGAGGCATCGGCCCGGGCACCATCGAACAGGCGGCTGCCGCAGGTGCCGATGTGTTCGTTGCCGGGTCCGCTGTCTTTCGTGCGGCCGATCCGGCCGTGATGGTCGAGCAGCTGCGCGCCGACGCCGAGAACGCCGCGCTGCCGTGAGCCCGGGTACCCCCGGTACTGGTGCCCGAGGTCCTGCCGATGCCGCGGAGTCCGACTGGGGCCACCACATGGCCCGCGCCATCGAGCTCGCCGAGAGCCCGGACGTCGACCCTGGTGGGAATCCGCGCGTCGGATGTGTGATTGTCGACGACGACGGCGAGGTCGTCGGACGCGGTCATCATCGGGGTGCCGGCAGCGCTCATGCGGAGGTCGTCGCGCTGGCCGACGCGGGGGATCGGGCTCGTGGTGCCACGGCAGTGGTGACCCTGGAGCCGTGCCGGCACACGGGACGCACGGGTCCGTGCACGCAGGCCCTTCTCGATGCGGGCGTGCGCCGGGTCGTGTACGCCGTCGATGATCCCGGCGACGACTCCGGTGGCGGCGCAGCGGTCTTGGGTGCTGCCGGCGTTGAGGTTGTGGCAGGGGTGGGCGAGGCCGATGCCCGCTGGGCCGCGCGCGCGTGGTTCCACGCGCGGGAGCGCGGCCGGCCTCTGCTGACGCTCAAGTCCGCCGTCAGCCTCGATGGCCGGGTGGCCGGGCCGGGCGGGGGGCCGACGGCGATCTCCGGGGCGGAGTCCCGGGCCTGGGCACACCGCTGGCGGTCCCGCGTCGATGCCATCGTCGTGGGAGTGGGCACCGTCCTGGCAGACGATCCCGCGCTCACCGCGCGCACACCGGACGGCGGCCTGGGTCCACGCCAGCCGATCCGGGTCGTCGTCGGCAGGCGTCCGGTGCCGGTCGGAGCGCGGGTCCTCGACGATTCAGCGGAGACCGTGGTGTTCGCCGGACATGACCTAGGCGACCTGCTGCGCATGCTGGCCGCCCGCCAGGTGCAGCACGTGCTCGTCGAGGGTGGCCCGACCCTCGAGGCCGCATTCCTCGAGGCAGGCCTGGCCGACGAGATCCTGTGGTTCGTGGCTCCCGTCATCCTCGGCGACGGTCCGGTGGCACTCCCCGCACTCAGTGCCATGGCGGACGTCACC
>JBIIJX010000178.1:0-5305 GCA_044233495.1 Candidatus Nanopelagicales bacterium | reverse complement strand
CGACCCACTGATACCGGGCATGCACTGACCCGAGAGCCTGCGGAATCCCGGCGGGGTCGCTGCTCCCATCGATGACCACGAACTCGACGCCCTCCAGATCCTGCGCGGAGAGCGAGGCCAGGGTGCGGCGGAACCCCTCGACGTCATCCCTGACCACCGTTATGACGGACAGCCAAGGTGAGGTCACCTCGGCATTATCGCCGGTGCCCGGGCGAATCACGCACGTCTAGACTCCCGCCCATGCGGCAGCGGATCTCCCAGGCCGTGAATGAGCGGTTCCCGCGCTTGTCCTGGGACATCTGGAGCGCACGCCGCGACATTGCACAGCTCTCTCCCGACGAGGTCCCATCTGCCCTCCGGAATCAGTGGGGGCGCCGTACCGCGCCGAGCAGCGCCACGGCCCACCGCGAACATGCGCAGCCCCGCCTCCTGCTGGTCGTGCCCATGGCGGACCACGTCGAGATTCCCTGGGAGCCGGCCGTCGGCAACTACTCCTACGAGCTCTTCCAGACCGCTCGGGCGTGCATGGGTGAGAACGCGGTCGACACCCTGCGAATCGATCCCGCCGAGTCCACCGGTGAGTTCCACGACCGGATCATCGCCCGCCTCCACGATGGCGGGTTCACCCACGTGATCACTCGAATCGACATCGAGTCCAACGGCGGCGAGGACTGGTCGTGGGACCTCTTCACGCGCAAGCTCCGACGATCCTGGCCCGGCGTCTTCCTCCCGCTCACCTACGACTCCGCCTACCCCTACATCTCCATGCACCTCGACCGCATCACCAGGCTGCATCACCTCGCTGTGCCCATCGTGCTCGATCGGCCCATCACCGGCGTCATCCGTCCGCGCCGGCCCGCAGCAGGCCCCCTCTTTCTCCCCCTCTCCGACGAATCCACCGCCACGATCGACCGCGAGCTCGCCGGTGTCGATCCCGAGTACGACCTCACCTTCATCGGCAATGTCGCGGGCTACCCGTACCGGGCCGATCTGCTCAGCGCCTTGCGAGCAGAAGGGCTGGACGTCACGGTCAACCCGCAGGGCCGAAGCGACACGGACATGCCCGGGTTCATCGCCTACGCGCGAGCACTTCGGCAGAGCCGGGTGACGTTGAACTTCACCCGGTGCAACGGAGTGCCGGTCACCCAGCTGAAGACGAGGATGCTCGAGGGCTCGCTGTTCGGCTCGATCGTCGCTGCCGACAGTCCCCTCTACGCCCGGGACTACTTCGAGGAAGGCCAGGAGTTCCTCAGCTACTCCTCACCGCTGGACCTCAAGACCCAAATGCAGGCCCTGCTGCCGGACGAGAACCGCCTCACGACCATGCGAGAGCGAGCACGAGCCCGCGCCGACGTGCTGAGGGTGCGCAACTTCTGGGAGGCGACCGACCGAGCCCTCAGGAGTCGGGGTCTGCCGCCAGTGCTCGTTGAGTAGTCCCGCGAGCCCGTACCCGCCACACGGCCACCCATAGGGCGTACACGATCACCGCGTAGAGCGGGACTTCGAGGAACGCCTTGAGTCGAGCCGCCTCCGTGTGGATCGGGCCGAGGTCCTCCGATCCCGGCGGCCAGTAGCGATTGGAGAACGCCACCGGGATGGCGATCAGGATCCAGAACACGGCGAACCACCCATAGCGTCGCAGGACCGACAGCGTCCCCGCCCAGCCGCGTGACCACACGATGATCGCCGCTGCACCCATCAGCAGCGCGAGATATCGCCAACCGGAGAAGAGCCACTCGTACGGCGCCTTCCACCAGAAGGTCTGAACGAGGTAGTTGTCGGTCGTCTCGGTGATGGGAAGCAGCGCGTTCGGCACGGTGATGGTCAGGCTGCGAGAAAGTCGCTGAGCGGCCTCCAACGGGTCGTTGAGCATGAGTTCATTGGCAGCGAGCCCGAGCTTGTAGTTCTCCGCCACAAGCGGCTGGGTATTGAACCGACTGGAGAACGACAGGGCGTTGTCCGAGATATGGAAGGGGTAGGAGGGCTCAGGAGCCGTGCGAGGGTCGATCCAGAGTGCACCCGCCCGGTGGTAGCCGGTATGAGTCGAGACATCCCACGTCCCGTACATGACGTACGCACGCGTGGGCCAGAAGAAGGTGAGGAGCACCAGGATCACGTTCACGGCCATCAGCCACGTCGACCGACGCGGGGACATGAACCAGAACGCCAGGACAGCGATCACCAGAATCACCATCACGTGCAGTTGCACGATGTTGCGCGACATTGAGGCCACGAGCAGAGCCGCGAAGAACGCCGTGGAGTACCCCATCCGCCGCGTCTTCAGGAAGCGGTAGAGCAGGTAGAACATCGCTGTCACGAGCACGAGCGAAAGCGGAGTCGGTTCGAGGAGCGTCATGACCGTCACGGAGATGGGAGACAGTGCCCAGACAGCGGCCGCACCCAACGCCCACCAGCCGCTGCGTGTCAGATCCCGCACCCACAGGTACACGATCGCAACAACGACACCGAAGAAGATCCCAAAGAGCCAGTAGAGGAGCTGGTCGATGAGATCACCCGATGGCTCGAGGCCGGCTCGGATCTCAGGCGAGGCGAGTCCGTAGCGGATCACGTCGAGCAACGGCGGATACACATGTGTGAACCAGGCGAACTTGATCCCGTAGGAGTTCATCTCGGCGACGTCGACGGTCTGCTGGGAGTTATTGGCCGTCATGTCGTGGATGCGGAATCCGGCCGGCAGCCACGACGCGTTCGCCGCCATGAACATGCGCTCGACGAGCATCAGCCACGAGAACGCGAGCAGGCCCACGACCACGGGGGCGGCCCACCCGGGGCGCCGTCGCGAGGAAGAAGCAACGACACTGACCTCAGGTGTCACTGGCTCTCCTGCCTAGTAGCCGACGATCTCGATGTCAGGCAGGGGGAAGATCAGGCGCCCGCCTCGGGAGAGGAACGGCTCGAGGGTGACCATGAAGGTCTCGCGGAAGTGCCAGGGCAGCACCAGGAGGTAGTCGGGCTCCATGGCCAGCACATCAGCCTCGCTGAGAATCGGAATTCCCGTGCCGGGCATGAAGCGGCCGAACTTGTAGGGGTTCACGTCGCCGATGACGGAGACCAGCTCCGGGGTGATGCCGGTCGTCTGCAGCAGCACATTGCCCTTGGTCGAAGCTCCCAGGCCCATCACCGACTTGCCCGAGTCGCGCAGCGCGGTGAGGAGTTCGAGAAGGTCACCCTGACGGCGGCGGACCACATCCGCGAAGGCCTGCCAGGTGGCGACGTCGGCCACTCCGCTTCTCCGCTCCTCCTCCAGAAGCCAGTCCGGGATGATCGACACCGTCTCCCACGAGCTGTCGTCACGGGCTGCCGTCACCGCGATCGAGCCCCCGTTGACGGCATTCGTGGCAACATCGACGATCCGCATGCCAGCCTCGTCGAGGATCCGCTTGATCGTCGTGAGCGAGTAGTACTCCAGATGCTCGTGGCAGATGGTGTCGTAGGCACCACTACGGAGCATCCACGGCATGTAGCTCTGCTCGAAGTGCCATAGGCCCTCCGGGGCGAGGCAGTGCCTGATGTCTCGTGCAAACGCGACAGGGTCCTCGAGGTCGTAGAACATCGCGATGGAGGTCACGACGGCAGCGCGCTGCGACGAGACAGCGTCGAAGTTCGCGGCCGTGAAGAAGTCCGGCACACACGTGGTGTCGACGTCATCCGCGTAGAACTCGATGAACTTGGCGATCGTCGGGTCGATACCCACACGAACAAGACCGGGAGTCTCATACGAACGCAGGAGGCTTCCGTCGTTCGCGCCGATGTCGAGCACCACATCACCAGCCGAGAGCCCGGCAAGCCGCTCGAGGCGGTGTGCCGTGCGCCTCAGGTGCTGCAGCATGGATGCATTGAGTCCGCTGCGGTAGCCGTAGTTGTCGCCGTAGAGCACATCAGCGGGGAAGGAGTCTGCTAGTTGCGCCAGACCGCAGGACTTGCATACCACCAGACGCAACGCCCCCTCATCGACATGTTCGTCGGCGGCGGCTGGAAAGACCCCGGTGAAGGCAGTCACTCCGAAGTCGAGAACTTCCGCCACGTGCGGGCTGTGGCAGACCCGACACTGAGTCACAGCCGCCACAACCTTCTCCCTCTTCCTCGACACACGGTCGGCGCGAGCATAGCGAAGACCTTCGATCAGGGGCCTATGGCGACGTCATCCGCGCGCTTCGAAGAGAGTGCTGACGGCGGTGCAGCACCAGCATCAGGTCCGCGAGTCGCAGCAACCGCGAGGACCAGCAGCAGCACGTACGCGGAGACCATGAGCCACCCGTCCATGAAGACTTCCGTGATTGACGCGACGCCAAAGGAGACGAGGACCGCGAGAGGCCAGGCGCGGCCACGCCACGCAGCGACCAGAGCCAGGCCCAGACCCAGCAGCAACGGCAGGTACTGCACCACCAGCCCCACGATCCCGAATCGCGTCAGCTCCTGCAGGTAGAGGTTGTGTGCCTCCATGGGCACACTGGCCTCAGGGTCCGCCAAGATGCCCACTTGACCCACACCGATCCAGGGGGACGTCTGCCACAGGTCGAAGAAGGCCGGCCAGATCCAACTGTTGCGTCCCGTGAGTCCGGTCGGCGACCACAGCACCCAGAGGGCAACGCCCAGTGCCGCAGCCCCCGCGGCCAGCACCCGAACGAGCAGCGGGATCCGCCCGAGCCAGCCCCAGCGAGTGAAGGTCGCGAGCACGGCGATGCCGCATGCTGCGGCAAGGAAGGAGCCCCGAGAAGCCGTGACCAGCAGGGTCACGACGCCGATAAGCAGAAGAATGGCGTTGCGTGGCCGCCAACGGGCAAGCGAGATGATGACCAACAACGCACCGATGAATCCGGTCTTGCTGTTGAAGCCAAAGGGTCCGGGCCAGCGACCCTCGAACCCGAGCAGGTCGTTCAACGGCATCCAGTACTGATCGCGCTCCCATTCGATGATCTCCGGATCGAGGGCGAAGACAGGAATAAGTCCCACCACTTCCAGCACGCGCGTCACGACGAGGATCCCGCAGGCCAGCCACGCGAACCACACCACCACGGCAAGTGCATCCACGGGGCTCGGGGGCTTGATCAGGATCATCAGGAGCAGCGGAACATAGATCCAGACGGTGTGTGCAAGTTGATCTCCGTGAGAGAGTGCGATCACCACGTGCACAGGCCAGGCCAGAAGGAGGATCGCTAGGAATGCCGTGATCCAGTTGTCACGAGCTCGAGCGGCCCGATAGAGCAGCCACACTATGAACACGGCTGGAAAGGCGAGGACCGGAACGAATATGCCTGGCGCCTGCCCCTTGAGCAGGAAGTCA
>JBIIJX010000177.1:0-5314 GCA_044233495.1 Candidatus Nanopelagicales bacterium | reverse complement strand
CACGCTAGTCGTGAACGTGATCGCCAACCTGATCGTCGCCCGTACGGGAAGGCTTCAGAAGTGACCGTCACCTTCGACGCCCAGTCGCTGACCGAGCTGCAGAATCAGCAGAGCGCCCATCCCTGGCGCAAGAAGCCGCCGATCTTCACCTTGTCGGTCATTCTTGCGACGGTCATCCCGCTGGCCATCGTGGCCTTGGTCTACGTCGGAACGGACATTCCCGGAGCCGTCGTGATGACGGTCGTGTACTTCCCGCTGCAGATGATCGCCTCGGGTATCGCAGCCTTCGCGACCCGGGGCAAGCGGGGCATCGCCGACTCGATCATCATCGTCAACGCGATCGGGGCCACCCTCTTCAGCCTCATCATCCTGATCTCGGTGATCGGGTCCCTCGTCGTCCGCGGAATCTCCGCGCTGAGTCTGCACTTCCTGTATCAGAACAACGTGTACGTGAGTCCGAGCACGCCGCTGGAGTATGGCGGCATCGGGCACGCGGTGATCGGCACCCTGCTGATCGTCGGCATCTCTACGCTCATCGCCGTGCCGATCGGCGTTGCCACCGCGATCTACATCACTGAGGTGCGCGGTCGGGCCGTTCCCTATGTCCGGTTCTTCGTGCAGTCCATGGCCGGCGTGCCTTCCGTCGTCGCCGGTCTGTTCATCCTCACGATCATCGTGGCGACCGGCGCCTTCTCCCAGGGGGCCTTCGCGGGTGGTCTGGCCTACGCGATCCTCATGCTGCCCACCGTGGCCCGGACGGCCGAAGAGGTGCTCAAGCTGGTGCCAGAGGACTTGCGTACGGGTGCGCTGGCACTCGGCTCGACTCGGGCCAGAACAGTGTTCAAGGTCGTGCTACCTGCTGCCCGGACGGGCATCATCACGGCGATCATCCTGGGCATCGCACGCGTCATCGGTGAGACGGCGCCGCTGCTGCTCGCAGCGGGTTCCGTCGACTCGACGGTGCTCAATCCGTTCGGTGGACCCATTGCGTCCATTCCGACCTACATCTTCAACAACGTCGCCCTGCCTTATCCTGATGCCGTGGCACGTGCCTGGGCTTCCGCCCTCGTGCTGCTCGTGCTCGTGGCCATCCTGTTCGTCCTCGCCCGGATCTTCGGTCGTGGCCGTCTGAGCAGCAAGTAGAAGGAGATCCGAGCCATGGAAATGATGGACGTCGAGAACGCGGAGGGCATCGAGGTGCTGGAGACCCAGATGGAGAAGGCATGGTCCTCTGCGCCGCCAGAGATCGAGATGTCGTCCCGGGACCTGAGCGTGTGGTTCGGAAAGCGCAAGGTGCTCGAGGGGGTCAACATCGACTTTCCCAAGAAGTCGGTAACGGCACTGATCGGGCCCTCAGGCTGCGGCAAGTCGACGTTCATCCGCACCCTCAACCGCCTGCATGAGCTGATTCCGGGGGCCGCGTTGGCCGGCAGCGTTCTCTACGAGGGCCGCGACATCTACGACCGCGATGTCGATCCTGTGCAGATTCGCCTGAAGATCGGCATGGTGTTTCAGAAGCCGAACCCCTTCCCGTCGATGACCATCCGTGGCAACGTGCTCTCCGGTCTCAAGCTCTCGGGGATGAAGCGCAGCAACCACGACGACATCGTCGAGGAGACCCTCACCGCAGCCGGTTTGTGGACAGAGGTGAAGGACCGCCTCGGTGCGGCTGCAGGTGAGCTCTCAGGTGGCCAGGCGCAGCGGCTGGTCATTGCGCGTGCTCTGGCGGTTCAGCCGCACGTGCTCCTCATGGACGAGCCGTGCTCGGCTCTCGATCCGGCATCGACGCTGAAGATCGAGGAGACGATCCGCGCACTCTCCAAGGACGTCACGATCATCATCGTGACGCACAACATGCAGCAGGCGGTGCGTGTCTCGGACTACACGGCCTTCTTCCTTGCGGCGGAGAACGAGCCTGGCCACGTGGTCGAACAGGGTCCGACGACGGAGATCTTCGGGAATCCGCAGGATCAGCGCACCCTCGACTACGTCAATGGCCGGTTCGGTTAACCCGGCGTTCACGCGTACACGGACTGTTCATCTGCACAACGCGGATACGAAACCGTTGCAGAACCAGATGGACAATCGCGGCTCCTACGTTCGACGCATAGCAGTCCCGAGACATAAGGAGATTCACGTGCGTCGCACACTCGCCATCCTCGCCTCCACCGTCGTGGCCGTGTCCACGGTCGCGCTGGCGGCGCCCGCCTCGGCCCAGAGCAAGATCCCGGCCGGTGGCGCCTCCTTCCCCTACGTCTTCATCTCCCAGTGCGCGGCGGACTTCAACGCCTCGCAGAGCAACTTCAGCGTCACCTACACCTCGACGGGCTCCGGCACGGGCAAGGGCAACTTCGCCAAGGGCACCTTCGTCACCGCGATGACCGACAGCAAGTACTCGTCGGGTGAGCCGACCTGGGGCTGGGAGTACATCCCGGCCATCGGCGGCGCGATCACCGTGCCGATCAACCTGAAGAACGCCTCGACCGGCCGCACCCTCGGCTCGTCCATCCAGCTCAAGCAGACCACGCTGGCCAAGATCTTCGGCGGTGTCATCACGACCTGGAACCACCCCGAGATCAAGAAGGACAACGCCCGCATCGCCAGCGCCCTGCCGGCCACGCCGATCACCATCTCGTACCGCTCCGACTCCTCGGGCACCACGAACAACTTCCTGCAATACCTGAACGCCTGGGCGCCGACGATCTTCGCGAAGGTCCAGGACGACATGGGCACGGCGTTCCCGGGCGGCAAGCCCCCGGCCAACTCGGTCGCCGGCAAGGGCAACTCCGGCGTCATGGCCAACGTCCTCGCCAAGGAGGGCACGATCGGCTACGTCGACCTCGGCGATGCCAAGGGCTACCCGTCGGCTCGCATCCAGAACGCCAACGGCGAGTTCGTCGCTCCGTCGTCAGCCTCGGCCGCGAAGAACCTGGCGAACCAGACCAACATCGCCTCCAACGGGCTGGTCAGCCTGAACTACCAGCTGAAGGCGGCAGGGGCCTACCCCATCTCGATCTTCAGCTACGGCCTGGCCCGCACGGACGGCAAGGGCCCCGACGGCCTGGGCGTCCGCCAGTTCTGGGACTACACCCTCGCCAAGTGCGGCCCGTCCCGCGCAGCTGCGCTGGGCTACGTTCCGGTCGCGGGCAAGGTGCTCGCGAAGGCGCGCGAGTTCGTCCAGCTGATCAAGTAGTCGCGGGCCTGCGCCCGACCAGTAGCACCAGTACGACCAGCACGACCTGAGCGAACGAAAGGTGAGGACGATGTCTCGGCTGTCCGTCAAGACCCGAGGCGTCGTCCTCACCTCGTTCGTGGGGGCGTCCGCCCTTGCTCTCGCGGCCTGCACGCCGCCCATGCCTCCTGACGTGCTCGCTGCGCTCGCGGAGTCGCAGATCGTGTGCGAGCCGGGCGAGGTCAGCGTGGCGGTGCCGGAGGCGTTCGCCGGCTCGATGAACGCGGTCGGGCTCGGTCTCAACGGCGTATGCCCCGAGACCGCCGTCCTCGAGGTTCCTGCCGGGGAGCCGGCACCGGTGGAACTCGTCGACCGCACGCCTGACCAGGCTGCCATCGACGCCTTCACGGCCGCCAGCTGTCCATCGGGCACGACGGTCGTCGTCCCGGTGTTCGCCTACCCGGTCTCCCTCGCCTACAACGTCATCGGCCTCGAGGGTGTCGTCATGACGCCGCAGATCGTCGCCGGCATCCTCAACGGAACCATCACATCGTGGGAGGACCCGCTCATCCTCGCGGCGAACCCCGGATTCGACTTCACGCTGCTGCCCGAGCTTGCGCTCATGGACGTGGAGGGCCCGTCCGGGTCCGTTCAGGCGCTGACCACCTGGCTGGCAGCGCAGGCGCCCCAGGACTGGACCGCCGGCACGGTCGACACACTCGACGGCGGCCAGAAGTTCCCGACCACGATGGACCTCATCGCGGAGCTCACGCTCGTCGAGAGCGCGATCACGGTGATGCCGGTGTTCCAGTCCTTCGCGAACGTGATCCCCACGGCCAATCTCCCGGTGACGCTCGAGGACGGCAGCGAACTCGTCGTCACGGCGGACGACGTCCAGCTCTACAAGGTCGGCTCGGGCGCCATGAACATCACCACGGACGCCGAGACCGGAAGCATGTTCGCCAGCCCGGCGGTCGGCGGCGTTCCGGTCGAGGGCAACTTCGACGTGGCTGCGTCGAAGATCGTGCTCGCCGAGGGCCAGCCGCTCGTCGGCTGGCCGGTCAACGGCGTGGCCCACCTGCTGACCTGCGATGCGCCGGGTGATCCGGGTGCCCTGGCGTTCAGTCAGTACGCCCTCCGCCTTGCTGGGCAGGGTGCCCTCGAGACGTTCGGCGTCACCCCGCTGCCCGAGCCCATTCGCGTGCAGACCTTCGGACCGCTCAAGGTGGCCGTGCCCAACCCGGACGGGGAGTCACCCGCACCGCAGCTGCCGTCCGCCGATTAGACCTGCGGGGATCTGCGACGGGGCTAGAGTGCCCGCATGATTCAGTCCTTCGATGCCGTGGCCGCCGCAACCGAGCGAGCGGACCTCCCTGCTGACAAGTCCCTCGCGCCGGGAACCTGGACCGGCTATGCGGAACTGGTCGCCGACGCCGGCCTGGAGGTGGGCGTGTGGGAGCACGGGGTGGGCTCCTCGCAGGACTCCTTCGGCGACGAGGTCTTCGTGGTTCTCTCCGGCCGTGGCGTCGTCCGGTGCGAGTCCGGTGGCGAGATTCAGCTCGCCCCGGGAGTCGTCGGCGTGCTTCATGCCGGGGACCGCACCACGTGGGAGATCACGGAGCCCCTGCGCAAGGTGTGGATCGTCCGGGGGGAGTGACCCCGCAGTGCGATCCCGGCTACCTCGAGGTCGCGCTCATCTGGTCGGCGAGGGGCGCGAGGCGCTCGTGCATCTCGCGGTACTCCAGGGCCTCATCGATGTACGGGGTGTCGAAGTGCGCCCCGCACGTGCACTCGAGGACGAACCTGCACAGCGCATAGCTGAAGCCGGACGTGACGTCGTGGTCCGACTCATGCAGGGGCGGATGCAGCTCTGTCAGGTGCCGATCACGCCGGAGGAAGTGGAGGTTCATGACACACCTGCTCTCGAGCTGGGACGTTGTGGGTCAGACGTGCCCGGTTGAGCACGTCATCCACAGTAGCACGGCAAAGCAATGTGCGGTACATCCCTGATTTGATTCGCGTTCACCTGTCGTTAACCTTTCCTCCTGGGCCGCCCGCGCTGGGGGCATCGGGTGTGCGGCGGGCTCAGGGGGCCGTCGTCCGGAAGCGGTCCCAGGACTCGCGGATCTCCTTCTCCGCCTC
>JBIIJX010000176.1:0-5340 GCA_044233495.1 Candidatus Nanopelagicales bacterium | reverse complement strand
AAGAGGGCCTTGGACAGGTAGCCGCGCAGGAGACGCTCTGCCTCGTCGTCGTTGAAGGTTTCGCGGGTCGACTTGTCCTTGACCAATTCGATGCCGTAGAAGTACCCGGCTCCGCGGACATCGCCGACGATGGGCAGTTCGAGCAGCTTCTCGAGCGTGCGTCGGAACTCCTCCTCGTTGTCGCGTACGTGCTGGATGAGCCCTTCGCGCTCGAAGAGATCCAGGTTCGCCATGGCGACGGCGGCTCCCACGGGATGCCCACCCCAGGTGTAGCCGTGGAGGAAGGTGTTCTTCCCCTGCCGGAACGGCTCGAAGAGACGTTCGCTGGTGATCATCGCACCCATGGGCGCATAGCCGGACGTCATGCCCTTGGCGCAGGTGATGATGTCGGGCACGACCCCGAAGCGGTTCATCGCGAAGATGTCACCTATGCGCCCGAATGCGGTGATCGTCTCGTCGGCGACGAGGAGGACGTCATTCTTGTCGCAGATCTCGCGAACGCGGTCGAGGTACCCGGGAGGGGGCGGGAAGCACCCCCCGGAGTTCTGGACAGGTTCGAGGAACACGGCGGCCACGGTGTCCGGGCCCTCGAACGCGATTGCCTCTGCGATGCGCTCGGCCGCCCACAGGCCGAAAGCCTTCTCGTCGTATCGGTACTCCTCGGGAGCCCGGTAGAGATTGGTATTGGGGACCTTGATGCCGCCGGGGACGAGGGGCTCGAAGGGAGCCTTGGCCGAGGGGATGCCCGTGATCGACAGCGCGCCCTGAGTGGTGCCGTGGTAGGCCACCGAGCGGCTGATCACCTTGTGCTTGCCGGGCTTTCCGGTCAGCCGGAAGTACTGCTTCGCCAGCTTCCAGGCGCTCTCGACCGCCTCGCCTCCGCTGCTCGTGAAGAACACGCGGTTGAGGTCACCTGGAGCATGCGCGGCAAGCCGCTCGGCGAGCTCGATGGCGCGCGGATGGGCGTACGACCAGATGGGGAAGAACGCCAGCTCCTCCGCCTGCCGGGCAGCTGCCGCTGCCAGCTCCCGTCGTCCGTGTCCGGCCTGGACGACATACAGACCCGCCAGGCCGTCGAGGTAGCGGCGACCCTGGTCGTCCCAGATGTAGGCGCCCTCCCCACGGACGATGACGGGAACGTGGCCGCCGTCCTCGTACACCGAGTGGCGCGTGAAGTGCATCCACAGGTGGTCCCGCGCGATGGCCGCAAGGGAGTCCGGACCGGGTTCGCTGAAGGAGTCCGGAGTGGCGGTCATCGGGTCCCCCAGGTGTAGATCTGCTTGCGCAGCTTGAGATAGACGAAGGTCTCGGTCGAGCGGACGCCGGGCAGTGCCCTGATCCGTCCGTTGATGACGTCGAGCAGGTGGTCGTCGTCCTCGGCGACGACTTCAGCCAGGATGTCGAAGCTTCCGGCGCAGACGACGAGGTAGTCGACTTCGGGCAGCCCCTCCATGGCATCGGCCACCACCTCGACGTCTCCGTCCACGTGGACGCCGATCATGGCCGAGCGGGCGAAGCCCACCTGTACGGGATCGGTGACGGCGACGATCTGCATGACCCCGGCCTCCTGCAGGCGCTGCACCCGCTGACGCACGGCCGCCTCGGAAAGCCCTACCGCCCGGCCGATGGTGGCGTAGGGCCGGCGGCCGTCCTGCTGGAGCTGCTCGATGATGGCCTTGGAGATGTCATCCAGAGCCGCGGCTGGTACGCGGTCGCGAGGGGACATGATCAACATGATGGGTGACGGGGGTAGCCAGAGCAAGTGAATCCGCGGTAATTTGACGTCGCCGCCGCGGATTCCGAAGGAATGTGGAGCACCGTCCGGGGCGTTCGGCCACCAAGGGAGACCTATGTCTGAGTATGCGGTGATCAACCCGGCGACCGGCGAGAAGGTCCGGTCCTATCCGACGGCCAGTGACCAGGAGGTCGGTGCTGCCGTCGACCGTGTCGTCGGTGCCCACGCGCAGTGGTCGAGCCGGTCGATCGCGGAGCGCGCGGCCGTCGTTCGCCGCATCGGGGACCTCCATATCGAGCGCTCCACCCAACTGGGCGAGGCCATCGTCCGGGAGATGGGCAAGCCGCTCGCCGACGCGGTGGGGGAGGTCGAGTTCTCCGGCGCCATCTACCACTACTACGCCGACCACGCCGAGGAGCTCCTCGCCGACAAGCCGATCACCCTGCTGGGTGGCGAGGGGTCGGCCTTCATCCGACCCTCGTCGGTGGGTGCTCTCCTGGGGATCATGCCGTGGAACTTCCCGGCCTACCAGGTCGCGCGCTTCGCGGGCCCCAACCTCGTCGTCGGCAACACCGTCCTGCTCAAGCACGCACCGCAGTGCCCCGAGTCCGCTGAGCTGATCGCTGGGATCTTCGAGGAGGCGGGTGTCCCTGCGGGGGTGTACGTCAACATCTACGCCACGAATGAGCAGATCGCCGATGTCATCGCCCATCCGGGCATCCGGGGAGTCTCGCTGACCGGTTCGGAGCGAGCGGGTGCCGCGGTAGCGGCGATCGCCGGACGTCATCTCAAGAAGTGCGTCCTCGAGCTCGGCGGGTCAGACCCTTTCATCGTCCTCAGCACCGACGACCTGGATGCCACGGTCGATGCCGCGGTCTTCGCTCGCACGGACAACAACGGGCAGGCGTGCAACGCGGGCAAGCGAATGGTCGTCATCGATGCGCTGTACGACGACTTCGTCGCGAGGCTCACCGCCAAGATGCTGGCGCTGGAGCCGGCCCCGCTGAGCTCGGTGGCGGCGGCCGAGAACCTGGCCCGCCAGGTGGAGCGCGCCGTCGCGCAGGGAGCGACCCTGGCGTCGGCCGGTGAGCGGAAGGACGCTTGGTTCCCGCCCGGTGTTCTCAGCAACGTCACGCCGGACAACGAGATCTCACGGGAGGAGCTCTTCGGGCCCGTAGCGCAGGTGTACCGAGCTGCTGATGAGTCCGATGCCATCCGCATAGCCAACGACACGCCCTACGGCTTGGGCTCCTACGTCTTCACGACCGATCCCGAGCAGGCGCTCCGAGTGGCACAGGCCCTCGACACCGGCATGGTCTTCGTGAACGGGGTGGGCATGGATGCTCCCGAGCTTCCGTTCGGCGGCACCAAGCGCTCCGGTTTCGGCCGCGAGCTCGGGACGCTCGGCATCGAGGAGTTCATCAACAAGAAGATGATCCGCATCGCCTGATCGTCGGCTCGCTGAGGTACCTGGAAGGACGTCATGACGGAAGCCGTTTTCGCGGGAGGCCGGGCCCAGCGGGGCACCTCGGGTGAGGTGGGAGACGTCGTCGACCCGTCGACGGGGGAGACGATCGCATCATTGGAGCTGGCGGGTGCCGCCGATGTCGACGCAGCGGTGTCAGCCGCGCGCTCGGCTTTCGCCGACTGGTCCCGCGTGCCCCCGGTCGAGCGGTCCTCCGCCCTGAACCGGCTCGCGGACCGGCTCACGGCACGGGCGAAGGAGTATGCCGAGACGGAGAGCCGACAGACGGGCAAGCCGATTCGCCTCTCCTCCGAGTTCGACGTGCCCGGGTCCATCGACAACGTGGCCTTCTTCGCGGGTGCCGCTCGCAATCTGGAGGGCAAGGCATCTGCGGAGTGGGACGGCGTGCACACCTCGCTCATCCGGCGCGAGCCCATCGGCGTGGTCGGCTCGATCGCTCCTTGGAACTATCCGCTCCAGATGGCGATGTGGAAGGTGCTGCCGGCGGTGGCGGCGGGCAACACCATCATCCTGAAGCCCGCTGAGATCACCCCGCTCACCTCCCTCATGCTCGCCGAGGACTGCGCTGCCGTCGACATCCCCGCGGGTGTGGTGAACGTCGTGGTGGGGACGGGACCCATAGCGGGGGAGGCCCTGGTCGGGCATCCCGGGGTCGACATGGTGTCCTTCACCGGGTCCACGCCGGTCGGGCGTCGGGTGATGGAGCTGGCCACCCGCGGCATCAAGCGGGTCCACCTCGAGCTCGGCGGCAAGGCGCCGTTCGTCGTCTTCGACGATGCGGACCTCGAGGCGGCCGTCCACGGCGCCGTGGCGGCGAGCCTCATCAACACCGGGCAGGACTGCACCGCCGCCACGAGGGCCTACGTCCAGCGCCCCCTGTACGACTCCTTCGTGTCGGGCGTCGCGGACCTGTACGAGTCGATCCGCCTCGGAGCGCCCCTGGACCCGGCGACGGACCTCGGTCCGCTCGTCTCGGCTCGGCAGGCGGCTCGGGTGGCCGGCTTCGTCGATCGGGCCAGGGAGGCGGGGGCCCGAGTGGTGACGGGCGGCGCCGCTCCCGGAGGCGCCCTCGCAGCCGGTGCCTACTATCGGCCCACGCTCATCGTGGACGCCGGCCAGCAGTCGGAGATCGTCCGGGACGAGGTCTTCGGGCCCGTGCTCGTCGTCCTGCCCTTCGACACCGAAGACGAGGGAATCGCCCTCGCCAACGACACCGTCTACGGCCTGGCCGCCTCGGCCTGGACCCGGGGTGTCTACCGTGCCCTGCGGGCTCAGCGGGAGATCCGGGCGGGCTGCGTGTGGATCAACGACCACATCCCCATCGTCAGCGAGATGCCCCACGGCGGGTTCGGGCAGTCCGGCTTCGGCAAGGACATGTCGACCTACTCCTTCGACGAGTACACCCTCGTCAAGCACGTCTCGCTGGACATCACGGGGGAGCCACGAAAGCCGTGGCACCGCACGATCTTTACCGGCAAGGAGTGACGTCGCGGGCTAGAGTGCCAGCACGGATGACGTCAGACCACCTGCCAGACCTGCCAGACCCGACCGACCTGCCAGACCAGACCGCCACGCCAAGACCGGAGGAACCATGACCCCGCAGCGCCCCGAGATGATCGCCGCCCTGGCCGGAACGATGCGTTCCTCCGTGTCCCGTCGTCGTCTGCTCCAGGCAGCCGGCATCGGCAGCGCGGCGATGATGGCGGCCGCGTGCGGCGCCGGTGGCGATTCCGGCTCGGGGGCGGCCGGGGAGGCGGCTTCCGCCGAGGACCTGAGCGACACCGACAAGACGCTGAACTGGTCCACGTGGGTCGCCTACATGGACATCGACGAGGAGACCGGCTCACGCCCGACCCTCGAGGCGTTCCAGGAGCAGGCGGGGATCACCGTCGAGTACACCGAGGACGTCAACGACAACAACGAGTTCTACGCGAAGGTCCGCACGCAGCTCGAGCAGGGCCAGGACATCGGCCGCGACCTCGTCGTCCTGACAGACTGGATGGCGGCGCTGTGGATCGAGAACGGCTACGCGCAGAAGCTCAATCCGGAGCTCGTCCCCAACAGCGCGAACCTCCTGCCCGCCTGGCAGGGCGTCAGCTTCGACCCCAACCGCGAGTAC
>JBIIJX010000174.1:0-5375 GCA_044233495.1 Candidatus Nanopelagicales bacterium | reverse complement strand
GATGGAGACCAGCGTGTCAGCACCGGAGGCTAGGACATCGGGGACGATGTACTCGAGCTTGCGCACCTTGTTGCCGCCGTAGGCAAGCCCGCTGCTCACATCCTCGCGCTTCATCCACAGCTCGGCACCACCCAGGTGCTCGGTGAGCCGCCGGAGCGGATGGATCGGACTCGGTCCGAAGGTCAGCGGGTAGCGCGGGAAGTCAGCAAGGGACATGGCAGCTCTCTCTCGTGCGGGACGCCCTGATCGTAGGGATCTGACCCGCGCTCACATGCTGAGGGGGACGCGCCAGGTGAGCCGCGTGCCGCCAGCCTGCGACACGCGCTCGAGTCGGCAGCTGCCTCCGAGTTCCTCGGCCCGGGAGTCGAGGTTGGCCACCCCCGATCGCCGGCCGACGCCGCCCTCGTCGATACCCACGCCGTCATCAGTCACGACCAGTGCCACGTCCCCGGACTCGATCTGCACGATCACCTCGACCCGATTGGCATGGGCGTGCCTCGCCGCATTCGTGAGCGCCTCGCGCAATGCGGCCACCAGGTGCTCGCTCACCTCCGGGTCCAGCATGGTGTCGACCGGACCGATGAAGCGAACAGCCGGCTCGAAGCCGAGCAAGGTGGCCGACTGGGAGGTCTCGCGCAGCACTCGACCGCGTGCACTTGCGGTCGGTCCGTCGATCGGCTCGTGCAGGGCGAAGATGGTCTGCCGGATCTCCTTGATCGTCTCGTCGAGCTCATCCACCGCCCGCGACACACGTTCGGCGGCGGCGTCCGGCACGCCGTCGATGCGCGTCGTACCGTGCAGCATCATCCCGGTGGCGAACAGCCGCTGGATGACCAGGTCGTGAAGGTCGCGGGCGATGCGATCACGATCCTCGTAGACGGCCAGTCGCTCATGCTCGCGTCGTGCCCGTTCGAGAACGAGGGTCACCGCCGCCTGCGAGCCGAAGGAGTCAGCGAGTTCGACGAGGTCCGGAGCAATGCGGTCACGGGGATCCGACCAGATGAGCACGAGTACGCCGAGAGTTCGGTCCGAGGCCCTCAACGGGACCACAAGAGCCGGGCCCAACGCGCCCAGCTCGCCATGGCGGTCACTGCAGATCACATCCTCAGCACGATCGATCACCGCGCTGTTCCGACTGGCCATGACCGCATGCGCCGCCGACTCAGCCGGAAGACATTGGCGCGCCCACCCGTCGACATGGGTGACCAGCGCCTCGATGGCCGCCGAGCGGCCGCCAGCCTCGTGCGCCGGGTCCATCTCCGGAGCCGGCCGACCATCGACGATCTCGACCGCGAGTCCGTCGTCCTCAGCCAGTGCCAGGAACACCATGTCAGCGCCGGTGAGTTCCCGTGCGCGGTTCGCGATGAGGGCGAGGACCTCCTCGGTCTCGCTGCCGCCCAGGACGGCATTGGCGATGTCGGCGACCGCCCGCTGCCAATGCTCACTCGTGCGCGTGCGCTCATACAGTCGCGCATTCTCGATGGCGACCGCGGCAGCCGCGGCAAGAGCCATCACCGTGTGCTCGTCCTCGATGGTGAAGCCCGCCGACGTGCGCTTGTCAGTGAGATAGAGGTTGCCGAACACCTCCCCCCGCACGCGCACGGGGACACCCAGGAAGGAGGTCATCGACGGGTGGCCAGCGGGAAAGCCCACGGAGGACGGATGCGACGCCAGTGCATCGAGTCGGATGGGAGCGGGATGCTCGACGAGCAGACCGAGGATGCCACGTCCGGCCGGCCGGTCCCCGATCCTCTCGGCGGTGGCGGCATCGATGCCGACCTGCACGAAGTCCGCGATGCGACCATCGGGACCCAGGACGCCCAGCGCACCGTAGGTGGCATCGACGAGCTCGACGGACGCCTGCACGATCCGACGAAGGGTGGAGTGGAGTTCGAGACCCGCCGCGACCGATACCACCGCGGCGAACAGACCCTGCTCGCGGTCACGCTGCGCGGTCACACACGCCAGCCTAGGGGACAGCTACCCGATTATCGGGCGGGCAGCCAGGCTCCGGGGGTTAGCCTTCCCTTTTGTGACCCTGCGCACGAGGACGCTGCTGGCCTCTGGCATCGCGCTCGGCGCACTCGTGATCATGGCCGTCGTCGTCCTGGTCCAGTTCAGCCTCACCGCGGCGACGAACATCGCGATCCAGCAGGCCATGTCGCCCGCAGTCGAGTCGGCAGCAGAGGTGAGTCTCGAGCAGGCTCGTGCGAGCGGAGACCTCTCCGACTATCTGCTGATGCAGCGCGACTCGTCAGTCGACGACTACCGCCAGGCCATCGGCCGGGCCACCACTCTGCTGGAGGAGCTGCGGACCGTCGCCGCAGATGACCCGGAACTGTCGGGACTCGTGACCACCGCCCTTGCCGCCCAACGGGCGTGGATCAAGGTGGATGGCGACCCGGTCATCGCCCTGATGGAGCAGGGAAAGCGCACACGAGCCATCCGGGTGACGAGCTCGGACCAGGCGTGGACCGCATACGACGAGATGGTGACGGCTTCCAACGCGTTGCACGACGGCCTGAACCGGACCCGCAACGATGCCTCCGCTGCACTGGCCGGCTTCACCCGCGTCCTCGGCGTGACCCTGCTGGTCGTCGGAATCCTCGTGCTCCTGGGACTGGTGCTGTTCTTCCTCGGCCTTCAGATGTGGGTGCTGACTCCCTTGTTGGCGCTTCGAGACGACATCATGCGTGCGGCTCGCTCACCCGGTCACACGGCACCCATCCGTCCCTCCGGACCACCCGAGATCCACGCTGTCGGAACTGACGCCGAGACTCTCCGCCGCGAACTCGTCAGCGAGATCGATGTGGCCGAGGCCGCCCGGGAGGGGTTGATGCAGGACGCTCCCGTTGTGGCAGCCATGCAGGCGGAACTGGCCGTTGCGGATGCACCCGTGGTCCCCGGCATCCAGCTGGCCGGCTACACGTCCACAGCCGAGGGGGTCGTGGCCGGAGACTGGTGGGATGCCGTCCAACGCCCCGACGGCAGCCTCGCGCTGGTTGTCGCAGACGTGTCGGGTCACGGTGCAGGCTCGGCTCTCACAGCAGTGCGCGTGCGAGCCGTCCTGCGCACGGCACTGCGCACGGGCGTGGCCCTCGACGAGGCCATCCGTGCAGCAGCAGCAGCCTGCGCCGACGATGACAACTTCGTCACCGCCGTGATCCTGAGCATCGATCGCACGACGGGGATCCTCACCTGGTGCAACGCCGGCCACCACCCCGCGATCACGGTGACTCGCGACAACGACTCGCTGCTCTGTGAACCCACTGGTCCGCTGATCTCGAGCCTCGGTGGTGACTGGTCCGTGCGCACGCGCTTCTTCTCGCCAGGAGACATCGTGGTGGCGTTCACGGACGGTCTCGTCGAGTCGCGCAACGCAGATGGGCTTGAACTGGAGTCTGCCGCCGTCGGCCAGCTGGTCCGCACCATGGACGGCCCCGTGCGCGAGAGCCCGGCCGAACTCATCACCCGGCTGCTGGCCCAGGCTCGTCATCGTGCCGTTGACTGGCGCCGAGACGACGTCACCGTCATCGCAGCGGTCCGGGAGTACTGACACAGATCCGCATGCACTCGCATAGCGCCTGTTCGGGTGCTGACGACGGCATGGCACGATGGCCTCATGCGCCGATTCGCCGCTCAGCTGAGCCCTCGAGCCCTGTCCGCCTTCGCAGTCGCCGGAGTCCTCGCGGCCTCCGTGGCCGTCGCCCCGCTTGCGACCGCGGCACCGAAGGGAACCGTCATCAAGGACGACCTCTTCGGCATGCACGTCTTCAATGTCGAGGACGGCGTGTGGCCGACAGTGCCGATCGGCAGCCTTCGCCTGTGGGACAACGAGACCACCTGGTCCGTCCTGGAGCCCGCCAAGGGGCAGTACGTCTGGGGAAAGCTCGACGCTGCGGTCGCCAATGCGGAGAAGAACGGCGTCAACAACATCCTGCTCGTTCTCGCCGGCACTCCGGCGTGGGCCACGGACGATCCCGCCTCCGGCGGTGCTGCCGGGGTTCTCCCGGGTGCTGCGGGCATGCCACGCAACATCGCCGACTGGGACTCCTTCGTGACTGCGGTGGCCACGCGCTACAAGGGCCGAATCTCGAACTACCAAATCTGGAACGAGGCGAACCTGTCCACGTTCTCGACCGGCACGCCGGCCGAGTTGGCCGCACTCACCAAGCACGCCTACGACATCATCAAGGGCATCGATCCCAACGCAACGGTGGTCGCTCCCAGCATGGGGACACGCCTGGGCAGCAATGGCGCGCAGCTCAGCAAGAAGTTCATGCGGTTCTACGGGGCCTACCTTCGTGAGCTGTCGCAGGTCAACTGGCCGGTCGACGTCTGGGCTGCACACACGTACCCGGCATCTCTGGGCACTCCCATCGATCGCGGCCTGCTCATCAAGGGCTACCAGGGTGCCCTGAAGGCCTTCGGTGCTCCCAGCAAGCCGATCTGGGACACCGAGAACAACTTCGGCCTCGCCGGTCCCGGTCCCCAGAATCCCGACCAGGACATCACCGATGTCCGCGCCGCCGACTGGACGGCGCAGACCTACCTCGATGCCCTGCGCTTCGACATCAGCCGTGTCTACTGGTACGCATGGGGTCCGGAGAACGACCTCGTCGGCATCCAGATGTACGCGGGCACGGCCGCAGCAACGGCCTACGCGACGCTCCAGGACTGGATCGTCGGCACCACGTATCAGGGATGCACCGGCGGCCAGGCAGGCAATGTGGTGGAGTGCACCTTCGTCAAGGATGGCAAGCCCACCAAGATCGTCTGGACGGAGCGCGGCCGCAAGCCGTTCAAGACCAAGGGCTATTCCGAGGTCTGCTCGCTGAACGGCACCTGCACGCCGATCAGCGGTTCGCGCATCCGGGTGACCTCCCCCGTCCTCCTCACGAACTGACGATCGCAGCCACCGCTGCGCGGAACAGCCGCGTGTGCAGGTCGATGTCGGCAGCCGTGGTGTCCGGGCACATGAGCGCCATGTTGTGGAATGGAGTCAGCAGCAGGCCGCGGTTCGACATGTACAGGTGGAGATACTCCTCGATCAGATCGTCGTGAGCCGCGGCCGACTCCGTGCCGGTGCGCGGAGCAGGCCGCGAGAACCGGTACTCGGCCCGCGCACCCAGCTGGGCGACCGACCAGGGGACGTCCAACTCGTGCAACGTGGACTCGACGCCTTCACGGAAGCGCGTGGCCAGCGCGATCATGTGGTCGAACGCAGCGTCGGTCAGCACCTCTTCCAGTGTGGCGCGCATGGCGGCAGTGGACATCACGTTCCCGGCGAGCGTGCCTCCGACGCCTCCGACGTCGATGAGATCGGCCTCCGCATGCTGGGCCACCTGAGCGGCGACTTCCGCTGACAGGCCGTA
>JBIIJX010000091.1:0-9584 GCA_044233495.1 Candidatus Nanopelagicales bacterium | reverse complement strand
GCGCAGCTGCTGCTTGAGCCCGAACAGGCCGTTCCTCGTGTAGAGCACCGACAGCAGGGCCAGCACGCCGATGAGGACGATGCGCCACGGGCCCCAGTCGACGAACCACTGCGTGATGAAGACCACGAGCACCGTGCCGATGACGGCCCCCTCGGCCCGTCCGAGTCCGCCGATCACGATCATGGCCAGCATGAGGAGCAGCAGGTCGAGGCTGAAGATCTGGAGCGAGGTCCCGCCGATGGTCGCGGAGTAGAAGGCGCCGATGAAGCCGAGCGCGCCCGAGGCGATCATGAATACCCACAGGCGCGCCCGCTGGAAGTTGATGCCGACCGCCGACGCGAACGACTCGTCCTCCTTGCCGGTCGCAGACGCCTTCAGCATGAGCCCGATGCGTCCCCCGTTGACCAGGCGGAAGACCACGAGGGCGAGCAGCAGCAGGATGAAGGTGGAGACGAACACCGCCGTCTGGGTGAGGCGGGCCGAGTCGAAGGTCGGGACGATCTTGGCCACCCCGAACAGGGCCCCGTTGAACTTGCCGCCCAGCGCCTCCGACTGGGTGACGAAGTTGCGCAGGAACTCCGACAGCCCGAGCGTGAGCAGCGCGTAGTAGAGGCCGTCGAGTCGACGGGCAGGCAGGCTGATGATGAAGCCGAACAGGGCACCGAGGACGAGCCCCACGACAAGCATCAGCGGCCACGGGATCCCGTACGTCACCGACAGGTAGCCGGCGCCGTAGGAGCCGACGCCCACTGTCGCCAGCGTCGCGAACGACTGCAGGCCGGCGGTGCCGATGATGAGGGTCCACATGACGTTGATCGCCGCATAGATGCAGGCGATGCCGAACAGCGTGAGGACGCGCTCCGTGCCGCTGGCGATGGGCAGGAGCAGGAGGCAGGCGAGGCCGGCCAGCCAGAACATCGGTCGCTTGTCGGTCAGGACCATCTCGCGCCGCAGCGTGATCGGGTTGTAGCGGCCGGAGAGAGTCAGGACCGGTCGCTTGGTGAACGGGTACCGCCAGCGTCGGAACATGCGCTCCGGCCGCACCGGCCACGCGGGCCGCAGGAGGCGCCTGCCGACGAGGCGCTTGTCGCTACTCACGGACGTCCTCCAGGAGTCCGCCGAGCCCACGGGGCCGGAAGATCAGGATCACGACCACGAGGCCGAAGAGGACGAACGGCACCAGGGACTGCTCGAGGTACCGGGCCGTAATGGCCTCGGCGAATCCCATGAGTCCCGCGGCCAGGACCGTGCCGGGGATGGAGCCGAGGCCGCCCGCGAGGCTGATGATCAGGCCCACGGTGAGCGGCGTGACGCCCGAGGTCGGGCTCACGAAGAACACCTGGCCGAGCAGCACGGCGGACAGGCCGGTGAGCGCACCCGAGATTGCCAGCACGCGCATGCCGGTCGAGCGCACCGAGACGCCGACGACGGCAGCACCCAGGGGATTCATCATCATCGCGCGCATCTGCAGGCCGGAGCGGCTGCTGCGCATCCACAGGATGACGGCACCGAGCATCAGAGCGGCGACGAGGATGCCGCCCAACTGGCCGTAGGTGACAGATGCCCCGGCCACCTCGAGTACTCCGTCACCGAAGATCTGCGGCAGGGGCTTGCTCTGCGGCCCGAAGATGATCAGCCAGACCTGCGTTCCGATGAGGCTGATCGCCAGTGTCGCGATGAGCGATCGCGTCCGGAAGTTGTCGCGGTCCTGCAGCGGCAGGAAGGCCACGCCGCCGACGAGAAGCCCGAACACCGCCGCGCCCAGCATCCCGGCCAGCACGGTGCCGATGGACAGCACGGGGCCGGAGACGCCGACTCCGGAGGCAGCCTGAGCGAACAGGAAGGCGCTGTAGCCGCCGGCGGTGAAGATGAAGCCCTGGGCCAGGTTGAGCATGCCGATGCTCGCCCAGGTGAGCGAGATGCCGATCGCCACCAGCCCGTACACGCTGGAGAGCACGAGCCCACTGAAGAACACGTCAAGCATCAGCCCCACGCTCCCATGCCGCCGGTGGCAGGAGGGATGTCTCCCAGCGCCTCTCCCACGTCGAGCTTCAGCTCCCCCGCATGCATGCCGAGCACGCGGTCGACGCGTCCCTCCAGCAGCGGGAGGTTCTGCTCGGCGATGATCATCGCGCCGTCGCCGAGGTCGATCTCGCACAGTGCCGCGACGAGGCCGACGGAGATCTTCGGGGACAGCCCGAGCGACGGCTCGTCGACCAGGTACAGCCGTGCGTCGCCCATGAGCGCCCGCCCGACGGAGACCATGCGGCGCTCGCCGCCCGACAGGGTCCCGGCGGACTGCTTCAGCAGCTGGCGCAGCGGGGGGAACACGTCGAGCACGTAGTCGCGCCTGCGACGTCGGGTGCGCCACGAGGCGCCGGTGTAGGCGCCGGAGTCGAGGTTCTCCTGCACCGAGAGTCCCGGGAAGATCGCATCGCCCTGCGGGGCCAGCGAGATGCCGCGGCGGACGATCTGCGGCGTGCGCCTGCCCATGCCGTGCGTACGGCGACCGCCGATCTCCTGGCCCTCGTATCGGATCGAGCCGTCCTGCCAGCCGGTCAGGCCGACGATCGTCGAGAGCAGGGTCGTCTTCCCGTGACCGTTCAGGCCCACGAGGCCGACCCGCTCACCGGCCTGGATGGAGAGGTCGAGGCCGTGCAGGACGCGCACCGGGCCGTAGCCGGAGCTGACGCCCTGCAGTTCGAGGATGGTCGTCACGCATCCTCCAGGTCGAGGTTGAGATCGCCGTATCGGGCAGCATCGATCGGCACGTCGAAGTAGGCCTGCCGCACCGTCTCGTCCAGGAACACCGTCTCCGGCGGACCCTCGGCGATGATCCGGCCGACGTCCAGCACCAGGACACGGCTGGCCACCATGGCAAGCAGCTCGAGGCGGTGCTCGATCAGCAGCACCGCGACGCCGTACTCCTGCGACAGCTTGCGGACCACCAGGTCGATCTCGTCGATCTCCGATCCGGTCAGTCCGGACGCGGGCTCGTCGAGCAGGACGATCTGCGGGTCATGGAGCAGCAGGCAGGCGAGCATGAGCTTTCTGCGCTCGAGCGTCTCAAGCGATCCCGTCGGCTGCTCCATGCGGGCGCGCAGCCGGACGAACTCCACGGCCCACTCGACCTTCAGCCTCGACGGCTGGGGCTGGTACGCCCGGCGTGCCGCCTTGAGGGTCTCCCCGACGGTCAGGGCCGCCGGGACGATCGGCCGCTGGAAGCTCCGCGCCAGGCCGAGCTCGACCCTGCGTCGCATGTCGAGCTGGCGGACGCTGCGGCCGTCGAAGAGCACGTCGCCCTCGTGGCGCAGCTGGCGCCCGGAGAGCACTTCGAAAAGGCTGGTCTTGCCGGCCCCATTGGGGCCGGCAAGACCGACAACCTCGGCGGGCTCAACATCCAGCGAGACGGACTCGAGGATGGTGCGACCGCCCAGCTCCAGGGAGACCCCGGAGCATGACAGCAGGGGCATGGGCCACTACTGCCAGGGCTGTGCCTGGTACGGGGCCTCGGAGTCGATCGACGGAGCGATGACCGTGTGACGACCGTCCTGCACTTGGTAGAAGTAGTGCGTCACACCCTTGGCCGGGTCCGAGACCTGATCCGGGTACACGGGGGTAGCACCATTGGCCGCCGAGAAGTCCAGGTGACCGGTGACACCGTCCGTCGGGTTCGCGGCGATGAACGCGTTGACCGCCGCGAAGTCGGCCGGATCCGTGTTGGACCAGGCGTTGGCGAGTACGTTGACCATGTCGTAGCACCACGCGGGGTACACCATGCCCATCGTCTTGTCGTCGACGCCGAACTTGGCCTGGTAGGCCTGGCGGAACGCCTTGTCCTCCTCGGACGTGTTGCCCGTGCCGATGACGGTGCCCCAGATGTACCCCTCGGCGTCAGCGCCGGCGATCTGCAGGTACTCCGGCTGCGACGGTCCGTACTGCAGGTACACAAGCGAGCCCGGAACGGGATCCTTGGCGAACTGCTGCGAGAACGACGCCAGCTCGGCACCGATCCAGTGGTCGACCATGATCACGCCGGGGTTCGACGCCTTGAGCTTCTGGATTACCGGCGACCAGTCCTTGGTACCGGCGGTGATGTCGATGATCTCGCCCATCTGCCAGGTGCCACCGGAGGCCTCCACCGCCGCGACCGTGGCGTCGGCGATGTTCTTGTTGTAGGCGGTGTCACCGCGGACGATCGCCACGGAGTTGTTCGTGGGCGTCCATCCGCCCGACGCCGACAACTCGTCGAGGAACGGCACGAGGCCGGAGCCGTAGTACGTCTCCGCCGGATCGACGAAGTAGTTGCCGTACTTGGCCGGATCCGCCTCGCGCAGCTTCTGCGCGTCGATGTTGGTGTCGCCGCTCATGTAGGGAGCGCCGTACGCCGCCGCTGCATCGAGGGCGGGCGGGGGAATGATCACGAAGGGACTGACGATGGCCTGGACGCCGTCGCCGGTCAGCTTCTGGAAGCCGGCCGTGATGCCCTCGGGCGAGAGGATGTCGATGTCGGTGACGTCCAGCTCGATGGGCCGGCCGCCGACGCCGCCCGCGGCATTGATCTCCTCCTGGGCGAGGATGGCTCCGTTCCAGCAGTCCTTGTGATCGGCGATGCCGGCGGGGCCGGACTGCGCGATGGGCATGCCGATGGTGATCGGCTCACCGGACGCCTCGGCCGGTGCCTCCGCTGCCGGAGCCTCCTCGGCCGGTGCCTCCGCTGCCGGAGCCTCCTCGGCGGGAGCCTCGGCAGCCGCGGACTCCTCGGTGGTGCCGGAGTCGGAACTGCTGCTGCACGCCGCCAGCAGCAGGGCCAGGGATGTCGCCGCGGCCGCAGCCGCGACGGTGGTACGGGAACGCTTCATGGGGCCTCCACACCTGGTAGCACCGTCAGCTCCTGACGGCTTGGACGTGAGGCTGCCGGAGATGGCCGGGCACGGGTATACGTCAAATGACGGATTCGGCTCCGAATCGGGTAACTGTTCGGTCACAAACGAGCCGTCGGGCCGCGAGTTCACGCGTTTTCCCGGACGAGCGCGCGGCGAAGTGGAAGCATCCCCCCATGCTCGACGTCGAGGTGCAGCAGGCCCTGACGACCCTGGGTCGGGTGTCGGCCATCGCCGCGGAGCCCGGCACCGCGGAGGACCGCGGCCGCGAGATCCTCGAGGAGATCGGCCGGCTGATCCCGTTCGAGGCAGCCGAGCTGACCATGCTCAACCCGCTGGACGGCAGCGTCGAGGAGGTCACCGCCACCGGCTACGAGGCCGAGGTGCTCGACGGCCTGCGCAGCCAGCGCTTCCTGGACCTGATGGACACCCTCGACCTGCCCCGCACCGGCATCCCCGTGCGGATGAAGGACCTCCCGGGGGAGATCTACGACAACTGGGCGGTGTCCGAGCTCCTCCTGCCCGCCGGCTACTCCGAGGGCATGACCATGGCCCTGCGCACGGACGACGGACGCTTCACCGGCGTGCTGAACCTCTCGACGACCAGCCAGGAGCATCCGAGCGACGTGGCGCGGGCGGCCATCGCCCAGCTCTGCTCGGCTCTCGGCAACCTGGTCGATCCCGCGCGGTCGGGCCGATGGCTGGCCATGCTGCTGGGCTCGGGCTCGATGGCGATCGGCCTCGACCAGGTCGGCAGCACGGTCCCCCTGCCCGGCATCGCCTCGCATCCCCTGCTGACCGAGGGCACCGACCTGGTCATCACCGCTCAGAGCAGCGCGGGCATGCGCGCCTGGAACTCGTTCATCTGGCCCGATGACGACGACTGGTTCCGGGTCCGGGTCGTGCCCTGCGCGGGCGAGGGTCACATCAGCGCGGTGGTCAGCCTCGACGCGATCGACCTCGGCCCGCTGAGCCGGCGTGAGCTCGAGGTGCTCACCCTCGCCGCGGAGGGCCTGTCCAACAGCGAGATCGGCGACGCCCTCGTCATCTCCGGACGCACGGTGGGCACCCACGTCGAGCACGTGCTCGACAAGATGGGGGCCCCCAACCGCGCTGCCGCCGTGGCGGCGGCGATCCGCGAGGGGCTGCTGCTCGGCCGCGTCGAGCGGCACGACGGCCGACAGCCGACAGCCGACAGCCGACAGCCGACAGCCGACAGCCGCAATCTCCCACCGAGGTCAGGACCCCAGCCCCGCGATCGCACCCTCGTCGAGCACGCGCAGCCCCAGCACCGTCAGGGCCTCCGTCGACTGGCGCATGGCGTCGACCTCGCCCGCACCGGTGCCGAGCTGCTGCCCCTGCAGGCTGCGCGCCAGGATCGACTCCATGATCACGGCCAGCTTGAAGCAGGCCAGGGCCGAGCAGAAGTCCAGGTGGTCCAGGGACCGCCCGGTGTATTCGGCGTACCTGTCGACGAGCTGGGACCGGGTCCAGAAGCCGGGTCGATCGGTGATGTGCTGCGCCACCGGAACGGCTGACCTCAGGGTGTCGCCGGCATCGGTCCAGTAGACGAGCATCACCGCGAGGTCGCTGATCGGATCGCCGAGCGTCGACATCTCCCAGTCCAGCACCGCGCGGACGACGGGAGCATCGGCAGCGAGGATCGTGTTGTCGATGCGGAAGTCACCGTGGACGATCGATCCGGGCATGGCTGGCACGTCATCCACCTGCGATGACAGCGCTGCTGCGAGGGCATCGATGTCGGCGAGGTCGCGCGTGCGAGTCAGCTCCCACTGCTTGGTCCAGCGGGCGACCTGCCTCGCCAGGTAGCCGTCAGGGCGGCCGAGGGTGTCGAGCCCGGCTGCCGCCGGATCGATCGCGTGGAGGTCGGCGAGGGCGTCGACCAGAGCCCGGCAGATCGCGGAGGCTTCGTCGGCTGCGAGCTGCGCGGCGCGGTCCGCCGAGTCGATGACGCGCCCGTCGACGAAGTCCATGAGCATGAACTGGGCGCCGATGACGTCGACGTCGGCGCACTCCGCCACCGGACGCGGCACCGGGAAGCCGACCGAGTGCAGGCCCGTCAGCACGCGGAACTCCCGACCCATGTCATGCGCGGTGGGCAGCACGTGACCGAGCGGCGGTCGCCGCAGCACCCACGCATGACCAGAGGCATCGGTCAGCCGGTAGCTGATGTTCGAGCGGCCACCGGCCAGCAGGTCGGCCCGCAGAGGAGCACTCGCGTCATGGTCGATCCCCTGGGCGCTCATCCACGCGACGAGGGGAGCCAGGCGCAGGCCCTCAGGATCCATCGTGCGTCCTCCACTGCGGATGAGGTGGGACGAGGGTGACCCTACCGGGCGCCGCTGCCTGCGAGATCCGACGCAGCCACGCGCAGCGGCGTGGGCGTCACCTCAGGTACGCCTACTCCAGGCCCCTGACCATCGCATAGACGTGAGTCCGCAGTTCCGCGAAGTGCGGATTGTTCCGCGTCGCCATCTGCGATCGCGGGAAGGGAATGTCGACCGTGACCACATCCCGCACCTGCGCTGGCCGGCCGTGCAGCACGACGATCTCATCACTGAGGTACACGGCCTCGTCGATGTCGTGAGTCACCATCACCGTCGTGATGCCGAAGTCATCGCGCACCTTAAGGACGAGGTCCTCGAGATCGAATCGCGTCTGGGCGTCCACGGAGGCGAAGGGCTCGTCCATGACCAGGATGTCCGGGCGGGTTGCGAGAGCCCGAGCGATCGATGCCCTCTGCTGCATGCCTCCCGAGAGCTGCCATGGGTAGCTCTTGCCGGTTCCGGCGAGACCCACCTCCTCCAGCGACGATTCGATGCGCTCGCGCATGTTCGCGCGTCCCAGTTTCTGCTTGCGCAGGGTGAGTGCGATGTTCTTCTCGACCGTCAGCCACGGCATCAGGGAGCGCGTGTAGTCCTGGAGGACGACCGCGAGCCCCTTGGGCGGTCCGGAGATGCGCTGTCCGGACACCTGGATCTCACCCGACGTCGGTTTCGCCAGGCCCGTGAGCAGCCTCAGGAGGGTCGTCTTCCCGACGCCCGAGGGACCCACGATGGACACGAAGTGGTGCTCCTGGACGTCGTACGAGATGTTGTCAAGGACGTGCTTGACCCCGTCGGCGCCTGGAAACTCCATGCACACACCGCGGATGGAGATCTCGATCGTCATGAATGCGTCACTTTCACCTCGACGATGTCAAAGGCGGTGGCGATGGCGTAGCCGAGGAGCCCCATCAGGAGCACTCCTGTCCATGCGTCGAGGATCAGGAAGGAGTCAGCCGCGATAAGCGTGAATGCGCCGATTCCGAATCCGGATCCGAGGTACTCCGACGCGATCGTGACGACGAAGGCGATCTGCAGCCCGACCTGCAGCCCCGAGAACACGATCGGCATCGCCGCAGGCAGTCGCACGCGCCAGAGTGTCTCGCTCGGCGACAGGCGGAAGACCGACGCCGTGGCCAGCAGGGTGGGATCTGTCGCTCTCACCCCCTGGATGGTGCTGATGAGGATGGGGAAGGTCGCCGCGACGGCGATCGCCGCGATTCGCATGCTCGCATCGAGGCCGAAGAAGATGATGAACACCGGGACGGTGGCGACAGGCGGGATCGACCGCATGAAGTCCACGACCGGCTCGACGTAGCGTGCAGCGGTCCTGGAACTTCCCAGCAGCGCACCGCCAGCGACCCCCACCACTACGCCGATCGCGTAGCCGAACGCGAGGTTGCGGAGACTGGGCAGAACATGGGTCGGCCACTCCGCGAAGAGCCACAGTTCCTGGAAACGGGTCCAGATGAGCTCGAGCGGCGGGAAGAACGGATTGGTGGACTCCGCACTCGCCGTCCACCACCACCACACCAGGAGCAGGGGAAGCCACGCTCCGATGACGATGGCGAGCAGCCACCTCCACAGTCTCATGACGCCGTCCAGAAGATGACTCGCTTCTGCGCCCAGCCGATGCCCCGGCTCACCAGCACGCCGAGGATTCCCAGCAGCAGCACGATGGCGAACGTCTGATCGGACTGCCCGCCTGCCTGAGTCAGCAGCAGTTCGCGGCCGAGTCCAGGAGCTCCACCGATGAGCCCCGCCACGACGGCCACGATGAGTGCGGCGGCCGCAGCGATGCGGATACCGACGGCGATGAAGGGGCCGGCACTGGGCAGCCTGGCGTACCAGATCTGCTGGAGAACCCCCTGCCGATAGCACCTCATGGTCTCGAGCAGGACGGGGTCGGCATCGCGCACGCCGTAGGCGGTCTGGATCGCCAGCGCGAACACGATCGCGAAGACCACGAGGAAGATCCCCATCTGAAGACTCGGCCCGAAGACGAGGATCGTGATGGGGATGATGACGATCGGCGGAATGACCTTGAAGAAGTCGAAGGTGAACTTCGTGGATCTGAACGCGAAGGAACTCAGGCCGATGAGGATGCCCACCGGAATGGCGATGAGCACGGCGATGATGAACCCCAGCCCAGCCATCTGGATCGTCTCCCAGACGGCCAGCCAGGTGGCTGCCTCGCCCAGCAGTCGGACGAGGGCAATGACGGCTTCCGATGCCGTCGGTATCGATGACTCCGCCGCAGGACCGACCGTGGCGAGCAACTGCCACACGAGCAAGGCGACCAGGGTGGAGACGATCCACGGAGGCACCCGTCGCAGTACATCCACGAGGTGCATCC
>JBIIJX010000074.1:0-10734 GCA_044233495.1 Candidatus Nanopelagicales bacterium | reverse complement strand
GGCCGGCCGGCCCCGTGAGGAGGCCGGCCGGCCGAGGAAGACCGTTGACTACGGTCGGTACTGCCTCATCAGCAGACCGGCGACGTCGGGCTGCTTCTTGAGGAAGCCCAGCTCCAGCATCTTGGTTGCCGGCCGCGTGATGTCGGCCTTGGTGACATACAGCGGGTAGAAGGTCGGATTCGCCGCAAGCGCCTGCGCGGCATCGACTCCGGTGATCTTCGTCGACGCCAGCGTCACCTTGCGGAGATTCGCGGCCGACTTCTTGGCGAAGGAGTTCGCCTCGAAGATGGACTTCTGGAAGGCCGCCACTGCCTTGGGATTCTGCTGGGCGAAGGTGGCGGTGGTCACCCACATGCCGATCGCCTGCTCAGTGTCGAAGAACTGGATGCCCGGGGCACCGATGTTCCTCAGGCCCGCAGCGGTGCACTGCGTGGTGAACGGCTCGACCGTGAAGCCCGCAGCGATCTTGCCGCTCTGCACCGAGGAGATGACCTCGGGGAACGTCAGGGTGACCCAGTTGATCGTTGAGGGATCCCCGCCGGCCTTCTTGACGGCCGACGCGATCGTGACCTCACCCTGGGCGCCGCGTGCCGGGACGGACACGGTCTTGCCTGCGAGGTCCTTCCAGCTGCTGATCCCGGAGGTCGGGCTGACGCACACGCCCGTGTCGTCGATCTTCGCGGCGAATGCCGGATCCTTCTTGGCCTTGGCGAGATCCGCACGGCTGTAGCCGTCTGCCGGTGCCACGATCTTGAGGGCGATGCCGCCGTTCTCGTAGGCGTTGATGATCGGGATCGACGGCGCGTACACGAACTGGACCGCACCGCTTGCCAGAGCCGCGATCGACGGCGGGGGGGCGGGGAACTCGACGAACTCGGTCACATTGAGGCCGTTCTTGGCCATGATGCCGGAGTCAACGGCGTACTGGATCGCGCCCATCGAGTTGATCGGAATGACCCCGACCTTGATGTCTGTGGCTGCCTGAGCCGGTGCGGCAGTCGTGGCCAGCGCCACGGACGCCACCGCAGTGGTCAGCACCGCTGCCCACATGGATCGCTTCATCGTCGTCAAGTGAGACCTCCGGATGTCTGGCCGAGCACGTCTTCGCACGGCACGGGTGAACGAACGTTAGCCCACGAACGACCCACGGCCAAGGGTTTCCGTTGGATCCGCGGCGGCGCTCATCCCGAGTGGTCCGGTAGGGAATCGGCGATCACGCGGCATGGAACGGGACGCGCGAGTCGTCGATCACGCGCAGCACCTCCGCCAGCATGGCGGCGCGGCCTTCGGCGAGGAGTCCGGACGCGTCGGCGTCCGTCGCAAGATTCCTGCTCTCGAGCGGATCCGCCTGCAGGTCGTACAGCTCGACGATCCCGTGGCCGCTGATCTCCGAGAGACGCACACGGTCGGTGATCACGGTCCGGATGCGCACGGGGCCCGGCAGCCCATCGAGGCCGAAGGGCTGGTCCTCCTCGACGAGCAGGGCACGACGAGAGGGCGCAGCACCCCCACCGAGCACGGGAGCCAGAGTGGTGCCCTGGGACTCCACGATGGGCGGGGCACCTACGAGGTCCAGGACGGTGGCGGCGATGTCGGCGCTGGAGACGAGCGCGTCACACGTTTGGGGGACGACTCCCGGTCCGCGGAAGAGCAGGGGCACGCGCACCACACCCCGATAGTGCGTGAAGTGCTTGAGCATCAGGCCATGGTCTCCGAAGACATCCCCATGATCGGCGGTGAACACCACGAGCGTGTCGTCGGCCAGGTCCAGTCGCTCGAGCGCGTCGAGGATCCGTCCCACTGAGTCGTCGATGAACTCGATCGAGCCGAGTTCGGCGGCAAGGGCGTGCCTGAACTGCTCCTCGGTCGGCGCCCACGTCATGGTCGGATCCTCGTTCGGAATGCCTCGTCGCTCGACGATCTGCTTGACGTAGTCAGGCGACGCCGAGTGGTCGTCCCAGAATGTCGACGGGACGGCGACGGTGGCCGGGTCATGCCGACGCCAGTACTCAGCGGGAGGCGCGAACGGGTGGTGCGGATCCGGGAACGAGACGTAGAGGCAGAAGCTCTCGCCCGACGCCGCGTAGCGCTCCAGCCGCTGGACCGCCTGCTCCGTGACGTAGCTCGTCGGATGGAGCTCGGCCGGCACGGCCGACTCGTACACCTGCTGCCACGCGGGATAGACGTCCGATGAGGCCTCCGCTCCGGTCTGCGTCATCGGATCCCAGCCGCGCTCCCGTGCCCACTCGACGTAGTTGCCGGACATCCGGTCACCGTGGCCGACGGTGAGGGCCACGTCATCGAATCCGTAGTAATCGGGGGGAAGCGTCACCGGACCGGCTGCGTGGCGGTCGTAGTCCTCCCAGGAGACGAAGTCCGTGCCGAAGCGGTTCACCGCCTTCTCCCACAGGGCCGGCATGGTCTCCTTGATCTCCTCCAGCTGGAACTCCTCGAACGGCCAGCCCATCGGCTGCAGGTGCAGCTTGCCCACCGCGGCCGTCGTCCAGCCCTCGGAGCGCAGCGTGCGAACGAAGGTCCTGGCGTCCGGATCCAGCGGAAGGCCGTTCGTGCGCAGCCCGTGTGCGGAGGGCCACCGTCCGGTCATGATCGTGGCCCTGTTCGGCATGCACACCGGGTTGGCGACCAGTGCCCGACTGAAGCGCGCTCCCGCAGCGGCGATGCTGTCGATGTGCGGAGTCCGAACCGGTTGCACGCCTTCATGGCCGAGGTGATCAGCGCGCAGCTGATCAGCGATGATCACGACAACGTTCACAGCGGACTCCTGACTGGCGGCCTGGCCGTCACGTGGACGGTAGTCGATCACAGGCTTCCGTGTCGTACCTGTCCGGCAATGATGGTGGCCCGGACACCGCAGTCGAGGAGTGACCACGGGTCCTGCCAGTCGGGGGCACCGGAGAGGACCACCAGATCCGCGGCGTATCCGGGTGCAAGTCGACCTCTCCAGGACTCGGCATGCGACTGCCATGCGGGGTTGGCGGTCAGGGAGAGCAGTGCCTCCTCACCCGAGAGGCGCTGTCCGTCGGTGCGGGACGCATCGCCCCGCACGGAGCGAGTCATCGCCGCGGCGACCATGACGCGCCAGTCCGGCGGCGACACGGGAGCGTCCGAGGATGAGCACACATTGACGCCCAGGTCCCACGCCGTGCGCAACGGCTGCCGGCGCGCATTGCGTGCGGCACCGATCACGGAATTGACGCCGTCGCCGACCATCCAGCGGATGCTCGGATTGCTGTTGAGGGTGATCCCGTGGGCAGCCATGCGTCGCATGGTCTGCTCGGGAGCAAAGTCACCGTGGATGATGTAGTGCCTCAGTCGCGCGGGGTGAGTCGACTGTTCGAGGAAGGCGTCCACGACAGTCTGCGTGGCCCGATCTCCGGTGGTGTGGACTCCGATCTGCCATCCACGCGCTGCCGCCTCGCGAACGATCGCCTGCACCTCCTGGACTCGCTGGTCGTCAGTCGAGCCCGCCACCGTGAGGTGCCCGTGGGTGCAGTCGTCGTACGGCTCCGACATCCAGGCCGTGCGACTGCGCGGGATCCCATCGGCGAACACCTTGACCTGCGCCACACCGAGGTGGCCGTGGTCCTTCATCCGGACCGGCGGGCCCCACGCGTCGAGTCCGCTCGCCACAGCCTGCGCAGTCGTCCCGCCCAGGCCCCCGTAGAGAAGCATGAGTTCGACGCGCACGTGCAGTTCTCCCGCGGCATCGAGCCTGCGGTACGCCTCGACGGCGTCGAGGTCGCCCGTGCCGTCCATGAGGGTCGCCGCTCCCGGGCCAAGCCCCGGGTCCGTGTACGCCGTCACTCCCTGTGCGAGCAGGCGCTGCTGGCCTGCCCGGATCGCCTGCTCCTTGTCCTCGAGCCGGAGGGAAGGGATCACCTCATTGACGATCGAGACGGCTGCTTCGCGCAGCAGGCCGGTGGCCCTGCCCCGCTCGTCCCGCACGATCACGCCTCCGACGGGTCCTCCCGACACGAGCGTGTCGAGTCCGGCCCGTCGCATGGCCTCGGTGTTGCAGACGGCCTGATGACCCGTGACGTCGGCGAGCAGGATGGGGACGTCCGCGCGAGCGGCGTCGATGTCAGCCGCGCAGAGCCGGCCTTCGGGACCAGTGCCGACGAGGCGGGAGTCGTCCCATCCGGTGCCGCGCACCCAGCCGGTCGACTCGACCGATGCCCGCCGCAGCGTGGCCTGGAGTGCGTCGAGCGAGGGGCACACGTCGTGGCGCAGGTCGACGGCGGTCAGCGAACGACCGTACTCGTAGCCGTGCAGGTGCGAGTCCTCGATCCCCGGCATGACACAGGCACCGCCCAGGTCGACGACTCGGTCAGCAGTCGGTGTGTCGGTCTTCCACTGATCACGCGACCATCCGCGATCGATGCGGTCGCCGGTGATCCGCAGCGCGAACAGGTCCGGATCCAGCGGTGACCCCGCGATGCCCGTCAGCAGCACGGTCTCGCCCCTCATGGGCGCTCACTCTGGCACAGGCAGGCCCGGTCGCGAGAGTCCGAGGTGACAGGTACCTTTCCGCCATGACCATTGCCATCGGTGACCAGATTCCCGACGTGACCGTCTCCGTCATGAAGGACGGATCCCCCACGGACGTCTCCTCCCGCGATCTGCTCGGCACCGGCCGGGTCGTGCTCTTCGCCGTGCCCGGCGCGTTCACGCCCGGCTGCTCGCGCGTGCACCTGCCCGGCTACAAGGAGAGCGCTGCCGAGATCGCCGGCAAAGGCGTCGACCAGATCGCCTGCATCTCGGTCAACGACACCTTCGTCATGGATGCCTGGGGCGACGCCCACGGCGTCAACGACACGATCACGATGATCGGCGACGGCGACGCCCTCTTCACCTCGGCCGTCGGCCTCGAGGTCGAGGTGCCCAGTGCCGGACTCGGTCGCCGCTCGCAGAGATACGCGATGGTGCTGCAGGACGGAGTCGTGCAGGAGCTGCTGCTGGAGGACAACGGGCTGTCGGTCGCCAACAGCGCGGCCTCCTGCGTGCTCGACCGCCTCTGAGGTTCTACGCGATCCGCGCCGCGATCGCTGCCGCGAATCGTCCGGGTGCATCGTCGCTCTGCAGCAAGAACAGTGACGGCTCTGCGAGCTCGAGTTCGAGGAGCACGGGGGCGCCACTCGCAGTTGGTATGAGGTCGACTCGTGCGTAGACCGGGACGTCGCCCGGGATGGCGGCCATGACGCGGTCGGCGACCTCACGCTCCTGCACGGACGGTACGCGCGGGTCGATCTGCTCGCTCAGGAACAGCCCTTCGACCCACTCGCTGCCCTCGCGGCTCACCAGCATCGGGCCCTTGCGGATGGCATGCGAGAAGACTCCGTCGAAATACAGCAGAGCAGTCTCCCCATAGGTGTCGACCGCCTCGAGGTAGGGCTGCACCATCACCACGCGGTTGTCGGCCAGCAGCCCGGCGATGTGCTGCTCGATGCCGTCGGAGTCATCGTCGGCGCGGTGGCGTGCGGTGCTGCGGGAGCCGCAGGACACCGCGGGCTTGACGACGATCTCCGCCGCGGAGAACCCCGCCCCGGCCCAGGAGGCCGCGGCGTCACCCGGCTCGACGAAGGCGGTCGGCACGACCGGGATGCCGGCAGCGGCGAGGTCGCGCAGGTACCGCTTGTCGGTGCTCCAGTGCACGAGGTCGGCACGATTGAGCAGGGTCGTCACCGATGCGACGTGATCGATCCAGACGAGGAATGCATCGCGATCGTCCGAGTAGTCCCACGTGTTGCGCAGTACGACGGCGTCGAAGGCCGACCAGTCGACGTCCTCGTCCGTCCACACCATCGGGACGCCCTCGATGCCCAGCTGCGCGAGCGCGGGGATCAGCGGCTGGTCGTCCTCGTACAGCTCCGGGAACTCACGGCAGGTGGCCAGGCCGACGAGACGCTGGGCGACGATCGACATGGCGGCGACCGTAGCGGGAGAGGACTGTCCGACAGGCCTCAGGACTCCGTGATCGTCAGGGCGATGTCGCGCGTGCCGCCCTGGGGGTCGGTCAGCGTCAGCGTGGCCTCGCCCGCCGCCAGGCACTTCCCGCCCGGGTTGAAGATGGCACCGCCCTCCTCCTTGGCCTGCGTGACCTCGACGAGTGCGGGATCGCTGGAGTCGACCGTGGTGCCGACCAGCATGTCCTCGGGGACGATGATGTCGAGGAAGTTGCCGACCTTGCAGGTGGCGGCGCTCTGGTCCTCGGTGATGATCACGGGCGGCAGGGCCTGGCTGGAGTCTCCCGCCTCGGCGGAGGCCGCAGTGTCGCCGGCGTCGCTGGAGCCACCCGAATCGCTGGAGGAGGAGCAGCCGGCGAGGACGGCCACGCCGAGAAGGGCGGCGGTGCTGAGGGCGGCGGCGGTGCGCATGCGGGTCATGGGTGCTCCTTGGCTGGTCCGTCGGGTCGATCGATGGGGCAGGCGGATCGGTGAGGTGCCGATGCGACGCAAGGGTAGACGCTGCGGTTCCGGTCAGACGTCGGCGGCACCGTTCGTGGCGTCGAGTTCGCCCAGCATCTCCACGCGCGCCTCGTGCCGGCCGCCATCGAAGGGCGTGGTGAGGAACACGCGGAGCGCGGCGATGGCGGCGTCGGGCTCGGTGACCCGCTCGCCGAAGCAGGCGACGTTGGCGTCGTTGTGACGCCTGGTCATCTCGGCGTCCTGCTCGTCGCGGATCACTCCCCCGCGCACGCCCGGGATCTTGTTGGCCGCCATGCAGATGCCCTGGCCGCTCCCGCATACCGCGACGCCGAGGTCGGCCTCGCCCGCAGTGACCGCGCGTCCGACTGCAGCACCGAAGTGCGGGTAGTCGACGCGATCGTCGGAGTGGGTGCCGAGGTCGAGCACCTCATGGCCCTGCTCGCTCAGCCACGTGCGCAGCGTCTCCTTGAGCACGAACCCCGCGTGGTCCGAGCCGATGGCGATCCTCATCGAGCCTCCTGTGCCGCTGCGAGGCCGGCCATGGCCTCGGCCACCATCCTGCCGCGTCGCTCGCGCAGGAGTGCGGCTGCCTCGGGCCGCGGCTCGACGGGGGCGGCGAGCGGCACCCGCACCGGATTCGTCACCCGCCCCGATCCGAGGAGTGCGGCGCCGACGACGGCGGCGTCGGGTGCCTCCGCCACCGCGAGGGCCAGGCCGGTGGCGTCGGCGAGCAGCTGCCGGAAGACGGGATCGTGCGTGCCGCCGCCGACTAGCGGGACGGGTGAGCGCAGTGGCTCGCCGGAGTCCTGCACGGCGTCGACACCGAGCGCGACAGCCTGCGCCACGCCCTCGAGCACGCTGCGCAGCATCGACGCACGATCCGTTGCGAGCGACAGCCCGTGCCACGAGCCGCGCAGGGACGGCGTCATGAACGGGGTGCGCTCACCGGAGAGGTACGGCACGAAGATCGGATCGTCGGGCTTCACCCCGGCCGCGAGGGCAGCGGCCGCCTCATCGACCGAGGCGCCGAACCACGCGAGCGCGGCGTTGAGCGTGAGGCCGGCGCTCTGCACCGCACCGATGCGGTACCAGCCCGATCGCACCGGACCGGCGACGCAGAAGGTGTGGGTGCGCAGGGTCGCATCGAGCTGCGGGGCGTCCATCAGCCGCACGGTCTGGGATCCGCTGCCGACGGCGGTGAATCCCTCCCCGGGCCCGAGACCCAGGCCGACGACGACGCATGCGGTGTCGGCGCCGCCGACGGCTGCCGGGATCTCCCGACCATGGATGCGCACCACGCCGGCCGCCGCCTCCGATGCACGGATCTCCGGCAGCAGGGCCGACTCGATGCCGGTCCAGGCCACGGCGTCGGCCGACCACTGGCCCGCGGCCACGTCGAACAGCAGGGTGCCGGAGGCGTCACTGGGCTCGGTCGCCGCCTCTCCCCCGAGTGCGACGCGCAGCCAGTCCTTCGGCTGCAGCACCGTGCTCGCGCGATCGAGGATCTCCGGCTCGTGGGCGCGCAGCCACGCGAGCGTGGTGGCGGCGAATCCGGTGACGGGCTGCG
Source organism: Candidatus Nanopelagicales bacterium (assembly GCA_044233495.1). Taxonomy (GTDB): domain Bacteria; phylum Actinomycetota; class Actinomycetes; order S36-B12; family S36-B12; genus UBA10649. The sequence continues at coordinate 2,721 of JBIIJX010000074.1, read as the reverse complement.
AGCCGAGCCGGCTCATCAGCTCCGCCGGGAGGTCACGGCCCATGCGCTCCACCTCATGGGTCGATCGCGAGTCGGCCCACAGGATCGCCGGACGCAGCGGAGTGCCGTCCTCATCGACGAGCACGACGCCGTGCATCTGGCCGGAGAACCCCACGGACGCCGGCGAGACCCCGCTGGCCTCGAGCACCTGACTCACGACGTCGACGGTGGCCGCGAGCCACTCGGCCGGATCGCTCTCGGCCCAGCCCGGCCGCGGCGCGTGGACGGCGTAGGGGCGGCTGGCCTTGCTGAGGACGGCGCCGTCGTCGTCGAGCACCGCCGCCTTGACCGACCCGGTGCCGAGGTCGATGCCGAGCATCGTCATGGTCGAAGACTAGAGGCCTGAGCGCTGCGGGTCAGTGTGCTGCGCGTGCGGGGGAACCACTGGACAAGAGTTGATGTACGCGCTGGTGAGACAGGCCCAGGATCGTGCCGATGTCCCGCATCGACAGTCCGGAGTCGGCCAGGGTGTGAGCTGCTTGGACGATTGCGTCAGAGGCTCGCTCCTGCGCGTGCGATGCCTCGACCCGAAGCTCAGCGGCCGTCTGGAGCTGTTCACGCGCCCGCGGATCGATCACGGGCACGACATCGACCAAGAACGAGTCTGCCGGCAGGCCGGCCACGTAGGCGATGGCTTCCCGAATGGCGGTGTCCGCCTCGGACAGGCGCGCGACCTCGGACAGGGCTCCCGGGTACTCGACGCACTGCAATACCCAGCGGCGCTGTCCGCGCTGCGCGGTCACCGTGAACGTGGTCATCGTCTCCACCAGTCCTTCCCCAACACGCTTTCGTACTGCTTGTAGAACTTGGCCACCGTGATCTCGTCCACCTCTGTGTGCCGGCCCAGGGTCGACCGGTGCCCGCCGACGCTGATGGCCGTCCGCATCACCTGAGCCGTCGACTGGGCATAGACACTCAAGTCTAGAAGGACTAGACGAATAGGGGGCTCGGGCGTCAGGACCGGAATATCTGCCGGGCTACCCGCGTGTTCCGCGAGTCTGGCGTGCCTGCTCCATCCCGGCAGCGATGAACGCCCGTGCGTGCGTCGCCAGATCCATGCCGTCGGACCACAGGTCCCGCCACACCGCGAGCGTGGTGCTCAGCTGCGGGTCGACGACGGCCGAGGAGAACGACTCGAAAGTCATCGGGCCGGTGTAGTCGATGTCGGCGAGCGCACCGAACACCTCGTCGAAGTCGATGGTGCCCTGGCCGAGATAGCCGCGGTTGGACTCCCCGATGTGCACGTAGCCCAGGCGGTCCGCGCAGAGCAGCAGCGGTGCACGGAACCCCCTCTCCTCGATGTTCATGTGGTAGACGTCGGCGTGCACGACGACGTTGGGCTCGTCGACGAGGTCCATGTAGTCGAGGGTCTGCTGCACAGTGTTGAGCAGGTTGCTCTCGTACCGGTTGACGAACTCCAGTCCGATCGTGATGTCGTCGCGGGCCGCCTCTTGCGCGAGCTCCTTGATCACCGACGCGCTGTTGCGGCGGGCGCGATCGGTCGTCGGTCCGGAGTACTTGGTCATCGCACTGAAGATCACGCCGCCGACGTAGGACGCCTGCAGGCCCCGGGCCACCGCGAGGGCGTCGAGCAGCGTGCGACGCCCGAGGGCGATGCGATCGGCATCCTCGGAGTTGATGTCGGAGTCCGGCGCGAGACCGAGGGAGATGGTCGCGTCGAGGCCGTGCGCGCGCAGCCGCGCAGCGGTGTCGGCGATGTCGATGCGTGCGGGGTCGAGGGCCGGGATCTCGATGATGTCGAAGCCCGCAGCGGCGGTCGAGGCGATCGCCACCTCCGCCTCCTCGGGTGACCAGCCCCCGGTCCAGACAAGGGCATGCACGCCCAGGGGGTTGCTGCTGGTCATGGCGGCCCTCGATTCGCGCGATGTGCATCCGCAGGATGTGAGCCGGACGCTACCGGTGCCCGCATGCAGCGCGGACGCCATACTGGCGCCATGAGCGGTCGCGTCGTCGTCGTCGGAAGCCTGAACCAGGACCTCGTGGTCAATCTCGAGCGCATGCCCCTGTCCGGGGAGACGGTGTTCGGCGACGATCTCGAGCGGCACGCGGGCGGAAAGGGCCTGAACCAGGCGGTCGCTGCCGCTCGCCTCGGCGCTCCCGTGTCGATGGTCGGGTCGATCAGCGCCGACAGCGCCGGGGACTTCCTCATGCGGGTCGTCGCGGAGGAGGGGATCGATGCCACTCACATCGCCCGTGTGGACGGACTCTCGGGCACTGCCGTCATCGAGGTGGAGCGCACCGGGGCCAATCGCATCATCGTGATCCCCGGGGCCAACGCCACGGTCAACGCCGATCAGGTGCGCGCAGCCCTCGAGGCGATCCCGGACATCGCGGTGGTGCTCGCGCAGGGCGAGGTGCCCGCCGACGCCGTGCATGCAGCCATGGCGGCGGGGCGCTCCCGCGGCGCGCGCACCATCCTCAATCCCTCGCCCGTGCAGGACTACTCCGACGAGATCTACGACCTCGTCGACATCGCCGTGCCGAACGAGCACGAGATCGAGCTCATCACCGGCCATGCGGCCCCCACCGCTGCGGACGCGACGGCCGCGGCACGCCGACTGGCCGAGCGCGGTGTGGGCACGGTCATCGTCACGCGCGGCGCGAACGGCTCCGTGTGGTCGACGCTCACGCGCAGCGGGTCGGCCGGCGCCTTCACCGTGC
>JBIIJX010000035.1:0-14966 GCA_044233495.1 Candidatus Nanopelagicales bacterium | reverse complement strand
GACCTGTCGAAGAAGGAGGCGGAGCGCTCCAAGAACATGTACGCGCTGGGCCTGCTGTGCTGGCTCTACTCGCGGCCGGCCGAGGGCACGCGCGCGTTCCTGGAGAAGAAGTTCGGCAAGAAGCCCGAGATCCTCGCCGCGAACCTTGCGGCCTTCGAGGCAGGCTGGTCCTTCGGCGAGACCACCGAGGTGTTCTCCGTCCAGTACGAGGTTGCCAAGGCCGACGACCTGCCGTCCGGCGTCTACCGGAACATCATGGGCAACCCGGCTCTCGCCTACGGCCTCATCGCGGCGTCGAAGCGGTCGGGGCTGCCCCTCTTCCTCGGCTCCTACCCGATCACTCCGGCGTCGGACATCCTGCACGAGCTCGCGAAGAATCATCGCTTCGGCGTGACCACCTTCCAGGCAGAGGACGAGATCGCCGGTATCGGCGCGGCAATCGGGGCGGCCTACGGAGGTGCCCTCGCCGTCACGACGACCTCAGGCCCCGGCATCGCACTGAAGTCGGAGGCCATCGGCCTGTCTGTGTCGCTGGAGCTCCCGCTGATCGTCGTGGACGTGCAGCGAGGTGGCCCCTCAACGGGCCTGCCCACCAAGACCGAGCAGTCGGATCTGCTGCAGGCGATGTTCGGCCGCAACGGCGAGTCTCCCGTGCCGATCGTGGCGCCTCGGTCCCCGTCCGACTGCTTCTATGCCGCCATGGAGGCGGCACGCATCGCAGTGGAGTACCGCACGCCCGTATTCCTGCTCTCCGACGGCTACATCGCCAATGGCTCGGAGCCGTGGAAGGTGCCGTCCGTCGACGACCTCCCGGTCATCGACCCGGCCTTCGCCACCGGCCCCAACCACGTCACGGAGTCCGGCGAGGAGGTGTTCTGGCCCTACAAGCGAGACGCCGACACCCTCGCCCGGCCGTGGGCCATCCCCGGCACCAAGGGCCTGGAGCACCGGATCGGCGGTCTGGAGAAGGCTGACGGCACGGGCAACATCTCCTACGACGCCGAGAACCACGACACGATGGTCCGCCTGCGACAGGCCAAGGTCGACGCCATCGCCAAGACCATTCCCGACCTCGTCGTGGACGATCCCGATGGCAATGCCCGTGTCCTCGTCCTCGGCTGGGGATCGACCTACGGGCCCATCGGCGCGGCGTGCGAGATCACCCGGCGTACCGGCGTGGCGGTGGCACAGGCACACCTGCGGCACCTGAACCCGTTCCCGTCGAACCTCGGTGAGGTGCTGCGCTCCTACGACAAGGTCCTGGTGCCCGAGATGAACCTCGGTCAGCTGGCCATGCTGCTCCGCGCGAAGTACCTCGTCGACATCCAGGGCATCAACCAGGTGCGGGGCATGCCGTTCAAGTCGACTGAGCTCGTATCCGCCATCACCGACGCCATCTCGAGCCTGTGAGGATCCGATGACCGCCACGTACCTGAACCTCATCCCCAAGAGCGACGTCGACCTCGCTGCCAAGGACTTCAAGTCCGACCAGGAGGTCCGCTGGTGCCCCGGCTGCGGCGACTACTCGATCCTGTCGAACGTCCAGGGCTTCCTGCCCGAGCTCGGGCTCGCCAAGGAGAACATCGTCTTCATCTCCGGCATCGGGTGCTCGTCCCGCTTCCCGTACTACATGAACACCTTCGGCATGCACTCGATCCATGGCCGCGCTCCGGCCATCGCCACCGGCCTCGCGGCCACTCGTCCTGACCTGTCCATCTGGGTGGTCACCGGCGACGGCGATGCCCTCAGCATCGGCGGCAACCATCTCATCCACGCCCTGCGCAGGAATGTGAACCTGAAGATCCTGCTGTTCAACAACCGGATCTACGGCTTGACGAAGGGCCAGTACTCGCCCACGTCCGAACAGGGCAAGATCACCAAGTCGACTCCCGAGGGCTCGCTCGACTACTCCTTCAACCCGGTGTCTCTGGCGCTCGGTGCCGAGGCCACCTTCGTCGCGCGGACGATCGACTCCGACCGCAAGCACATGACCGAGGTGCTGCGCGCTGCTGCGCACCACGAGGGCACGTCTCTCGTTGAGATCTACCAGAACTGCAACATCTTCAACGACGGCGCCTGGGAGCCACTGAAGGACGGCGACACCCGCGACGACATGATGATGCGCCTGGAGCACGGCGAGCCCATTCGCTTCGGCAAGGACCTGGAGAAGGGCGTCATCCGCACCCCCGACGGCCACATCGCCGTCGCCGACATCGCTGAGGTCGGTGAGGGGGCCGTCATCCGTCACGACGCCCATGCCAAGGACCCAGGTCTGGCCTTCGCCCTGTCCCGCCTGGCCAATCCGCGCTCTCTCGAGAACACTCCCATCGGCATCTTCCGTGACATCGAGCGGCCGTCCTACGACCGCCTTGTGCGCGAGCAGCTCGCCGAGGTGCAGGCCAAGCAGGGCGAGGGCGACCTACAGGCCCTGCTGACCGGCGGAGACACCTGGAACGTCAGCTGAGCCTGGCCCGCCGGCCCTCGAGCCGGGCGGGAACCGGAGTCCTGCTCGGCCTTGTCGCCTACGGGCTCTGGGGCCTCTTTCCGCTCTACTTCCACCTGCTCGACGACGTTTCACCCGTCGAGGTCGTCGCGAACAGAGTGATCTGGTCGCTCGTCTTCCTGGGCATCATCATCACGCTGACACGGTCGTGGGTGCAGGTCCTGATCGCCGCTCGATCCCGCCGCAACACCGGGCTCCTGGCCGTTGCCGCGGCCTTTCTCGCGCTCAACTGGGGCGTCTACGTCTGGGCGGTCATCTCCGACCAGGTGGTCGAGGCCTCCCTTGGGTACTTCATCAATCCCCTCGTGTCCGTGGCGCTCGGTGTTGTCGTCCTGCGCGAGCGACTGCGCACGCTGCAGTGGGCCGCCGTGGGAATCGCGGTCATGGCCGTCGCCGTCCTCACCTTCAGCTACGGCAGGCCCCCATGGATCAGCATCGTGCTCGCGGTCTCCTTCGGCGTCTACGGACTGATCAAGAAGCAGGTCGGCCTCGGAGCCGTCGAGAGCCTCACGATCGAGACAGCGACACTCGCTCCCCTTGCCCTGGTCGTGCTGGCCGTCGTTGCAGCGAGAGGTGATGCCGGCCTCCTGTCTGGTGACCCGGGTGTGACTGTCCTGCTCGTGCTGCTGGGAGTTGTGACGGCCATACCGCTGCTTGCCTTCGGCGGCGCAGCGAATCGCATCCCCCTGTCGACCCTCGGGCTCATGCAGTACCTCACACCTGTGTTCCAGTTCATCATCGGGGTTGCGGTGTTCGATGAGGCGATGACCACCAGCCGATGGGTCGGATTCGTCCTCGTCTGGATCTCACTGCTCGTCATGTCGATCGACGGACTGCGCCACGCCCGAAGTCGGACGAGCAACCTCGAGGTCATCGAGCCGGACTGATCCTCAGTCCCCGTCGGGCCCCGGCCGCACTGCCACGAGGACGAACGTTGCCACCAGCAGGACTGGCACGACCAGAAACGCCAGGTGCACGCCGGTGCTGGCCGCGAACGCACCCAATACGAATGGCGCCATCCCGATGGCGAACGTGGTGAACGCGAGTGCCAGCGCTGACGCACGATCCGGGTTGCCGCCCGAGGCGCGGATGATGCGCGACATGCTCAACGGCCACGCGAGGGACATTCCCAGGCCCGTCAGGAACATCGCGGCCAGGATGACCACCGGGCTCGTCGACGCCCACGCCACCATGAAGGCGACGAGACCGGCGAGGATCGACACCTTGAGCAGGCGCTCCACGGGAAAACGCTCTGCGAGCCTGATCCCGAACACGCGACCGACGAAGAGTCCGCCGAGCACGGTGCTCAGGCCGGCAGCGGCAGCGGCGGGGCTGAGCCCGGCACGATCCCGCAGGAGGTCGACCCCCCACAGACTCAGGCAGAACTCCGCCCCGATGTAGGTCATGCCGGCGACGAGCGCCCACCAGGTCCGGCTCGGCAGTGCGCCGGCCTCCTTGCGCGTGCGAACCTCGCCCGGACCGCCGTAGACGGCGAGGTGACGACCCCGCCACACCTCCACGAGGGCGAAGGCCACGACAGCGACGAGCAGTCCCCCACGCCACCCGACGACGGTCGAGGCCGCGAGCCCCACGCCCAGCGGGGCCAGCAGGCCCATGAGCGCCGCGAGTCCGGTGCTCTCCGTGAACGCCGGCGGACTGGCAGCTCCCTGATGAGCGGCGATGAAGGAGTTGACCACGACCACGACGATGTTGCCGAAGAAGCAGGCGATGAAGATCGAGCCCAGGGTCCCGCCCACGGGCATGCCCGGCCACAGGTACGCGACGATGCACAAGGCTGTGCCGATCGCGGCACCACGGCCCACGAGACCACGACCGAACCGATGGTTCAGGCGGGGGGTCAGCAGGGCACCGATGATGCCGCCCGCCGCGAGAGCCGTGCTGTGCAGACCGCCCAGCCAGGCGGACGTTCCTTGCTCGTCGCGAAGGAGAGCCAGACTCGCACCGAATCCGTAGACGAACCACGACCACGTCGCGATGGTCGCGTAGGACACCAGCGTGGGTCGGTCGTGCACCGGTCGCAGCGGGGGCGCGCCAGCCTCAACACTCATAACCGGACGCTACCAGTCGTCTAGACAACCATGGTGCCCACCCGCACGACCCACCAACCCCGCGACACAGATTTGATCCGCTTCCCGGGTCAAATCGGCATTCGGCGCACGTAATGTCCGATTCATTGCCGATTTGACCCGGGAAGCGGATCAAATCTGTCAAGGGTCGGGTCGTGGGGGGTCAGCCGGTGCGGGAGACGACGTAGTCGCACAGGGAGCCGAGCACGTCGCGGGCTGGACCGCTCGGCAGGTCGACCAGAAGCTCGCGTGCGGAGTCCGACCACTCCCGGGCCTGGTTGCGCGCCAGCGCGACTCCCTCGTGACCCCGCAGCAGCGCCAGTGCCTCCGAGTGCTCTGCGTCGTCGGTCAGGGGTCGGCTCAGCAGCTCCTGCAGGCGGGCGTCCCCCGGCTCCGTGCTCTGCTGGACGAACAGGGCGGCGAGGGTCGGGATGCCCTCACGCAGATCGGTGCCGGGGGTCTTCCCCGACTGCAGCGACTCAGACGTGATGTCGACGAGGTCGTCGGCAAGCTGGAAGGCGACACCGATCCGCTCGCCGAACTGGGTCAGGATCGCGACGTGTTCGGGTGACGCCCCTGCCATGAGCGCTCCGTACCAGCCGGATGCGGCGATGAGCGAGCCGGTCTTGTCGGCGATCACGTCCAGATGATGCTCGATCGGGTCCTGAGCCGCCCGGGGTCCGACCGTCTCGCGAATCTGGCCCGTGCACAGGCGCTCGAAGGTCAGCGCCTGGATCCGCACGGCCTCCGGGCCAAGGTCGGCCAGGATCTTCGAGGAGCGGGCGAACAGGAAGTCACCCGTCAGGATCGCGATGGTGTTATCCCATCGGGCATTGGCCGAGGGGGCGCCTCGGCGCAGCTTCGCCTCGTCCATGACATCGTCGTGGTAGAGCGTGGCGAGGTGGGTCAGCTCGACGACGACCCCCGCCGGCACTACCCCGGAGGCTGACGGATCGCCGAACTGTGCCGCCAGAAGCACCAGCAGCGGGCGGAACCGCTTGCCTCCGGCATCAACGAGATAGCGGGCCGCATCGGCGACGAACGGATCGTCGCTGGCGACCGCGGCCTTCAGACCCTCCTCGACCTGGGCGAGCCCGAGCGCAAGCTCCGCCTCGAGCCCGGGATCCGGGAGCGGGAGGCCGCGCAGGGAGTCCGTCATCTCGCCACGGTACTACCGGACGAAGACACCCGCCTGCTCGACGATGTCCAGCAGCCACTGGGGGAAGACGCCCAGGGCGACGGTCATCACCGTGGCAGCGGTGAGCGCGATCGTGGTGAACGCCGACGGGATCACGACCGAGGCCGTGTCGGCGGTGGGCTCGGAGAAGTACATCAGGACGATCACGCGAACGTAGAAGAAGGCTGCGACGATGCTGGCGATCACGCCTACGATGACGAGCCATCCCGCACCGCTGGCAATGCCGGCGGAGAACACCGCGAACTTGCCCACGAAACCGCTGGTGAGCGGTATTCCGGCGAGAGAGAGCAGGAAGAAGGAGAAGACCGCCGCGATCACCGGCGACTTCCTGCCCAGGCCGACCCATGCGGACAGGCTCGTGGCCTCGCCTGAGGCGTTGCGCACCATGGACACGACGGCAAAGGTGCCGATCGTGGTGAAGGCGTAGGCGATCAGGTAGAAGATCGAGCTTGCCAGACCCTCCGGTGACGCTGCGACCACGCCGATGAGGATGAAGCCGGCCTGGGCAATGGAGGAGTAGGCCAGCATTCGCTTGATGTCCGTCTGCGTGATGGCCAGCACCGACCCGATCACCATGGTGAGGCCGGCGATGATCCAGAGCATGGGAGTCCAGTCCCAGCGCAAGCCACCGAGGGAGACGTACAGCAGGCGCAGCAGTGCGGCGAAGGCGGCGATCTTGACGGTGGCGGCCATGAACGCCGTGACCGGGGTGGGAGCACCCTGGTACACGTCCGGAGTCCACTGGTGGAACGGGACGGCGGCGATCTTGAACAACAGGCCGACCATGACCAGGGCGATGCCCACCGCAACCAGCGTGCCCTCTCCCGGCTTCGCCGAGAGTGTCTCGGACAGCGTGATGAAGCTGACGGACCCGCTGTAGCCGTAGAGCAGCGCGGCTCCGTACAGGAAGAAGGCGGATGACAAGGCGCCGAGGAGGAAGTACTTGAGAGCCGACTCCTGCGAGAGCAGACGGCGGCGACGAGCCATGCCTGCCAGCAGGTACAGCGGAAGGGACATGACCTCGAGGGCCACGAACATGAGCAGGAAGTCGTTCGCCGCGACGAATGTCAGCATGCCGGTGAGGGCGAACAGCAGGAACGGCCAGACCTCCGTCTGCAGGTACCCGCGCTTGGTGAACTGCTGCTCGTCCTCCGAGCCCGGCAGCGCCGAGGCACGCGGCGCGAACGCATCGCCGAGCGGGTCGATGGATCGCTCAGCCATGAGGAATGCCGCCAGCAGGCCGATGATGAGGAGCGCACCCCAGAGCACCAGGGTGGGGCCGTCGACGGCAATGGCTCCCTCACCGGTGACCAGGCGAGTGCCCCTGAGATCGACCGTGACGACGAGAGCCGCGACGATCGACCCGATCACGAGCACGAGCTGGGTCGGACGACGTCCACCACGGGGTACGAACGCCTCGACCACCACGGAGAGGACCGCGGCGCCGAACAGGATGAGGATCGGGGCGATGGCGTAGTAGTTGACGGACGGCAGAGTGAACGGCGCCTCTGCAGCCATGACCAGTGCGGGGGCGCTCACAGCCCGCTCCCTTCGGGGGACGTGCCGGTGGAGATGATCGTCGGCTCAGGATCGGTCATACCGATGGTCGTCATGACCCGATCAACAGCAGGGTTGATCACGTCGAGCAGAGGGGCGGGGAAGAATCCCAGCACGATCGTCAGCGCCGCGATGGGCACCAGCGAGGTGATCTCGCGACCGCCGAGGTCGCGCATACCCTCCAGGCCGGGCTTCAGCGGCCCGGTCATCGACTTCTGGTAGACCCTCAGGACGTAGGCCGCTGTGATCACGATGCCCACGGTCGCCACGGCGCCGACCCACATGTACCGCTCGAACGCTCCCAGCAGTACGAGGAACTCGCCTACGAAGGAGACCAGGCCCGGAAGCGCGAGGGAGGACAGCGCCGCCACGAGGAAGAACCCGGCGAGGATCGGGGCTGCCTTGTTCACGCCGCCGTAGTCGGACAACAGGCTCGACCCGTGGACTCGGACCATGAGGAACCCGGCCGTGAGGAACAGGGCGGCGGTCGACAGCCCGTGCGCGACCATGTAGACGACGGATCCGCTCTGCCCCTGCGTGGTGAACACGAAGATGCCGAGCGTGATGAACCCGAAGTGCGACATCGACGAGTAGGCGAAGAGCCGCTTCATGTCGTGCTGTCGCAGCGCAAGCAGTGCCCCGTAGAAGATGCCGATCAGGGCGAGGGCGATGACGATCGGAGCGTAGAACTCCGAGGCCGCCGGGAAGATCTCCAGGCAGTACCGGATCATCCCGAAGGTGCCCACCTTGTCGAGCACGCCGATCAGCAGGACGGAGGTGCCGGGCTTGGCCTCGGCTGCGGCGTCAGGAAGCCACGTGTGGAAGGGCCACAGCGGTGCCTTGATGGCGAAGGCCAGGAAGAAGCCGAGGAAGAGAAGCTTCTGGAGGTCCGGATCGATGTCGAGCCCGACGAGCGCCCCGAAGTCGAACGTTCCGGTGCCTGTCACCTGGGCGGAGACGACATAGAGGCCGATCAGCGCCGCAAGCATGAGGAGTCCGCCGACGAGACTGTAGATCAGGAACTTCACCGCCGCGTACGACCTCTGCGGACCGCCGAACCGGCCGATCAGGAAGTACGTCGGAATGAGCATGACCTCGAAGAAGACGTAGAAGAGGAAGACATCGGTGGCCGCGAAGACGCCGATCATCAGCGCCTCCAGCACGAGGACCAGGGCGAAGTAGCCCTTGACCGTGCCGCGACTGCCGTCGTCGACGTCGTTCCAGCCTGCGAGGATCACGACGGGGACCAGCGTTGCCGCGAGCGCGATGAGCACCAGGCTGATGCCATCGACTCCGACCGCATAGGAGATGCCGAAGGCCGGGATCCACGGGTGCGCCTCGACGAATTGGAACCTCTCGGCGGAGTCGGCCGAGAACTGCAGGGCCATAGCGACCGTCAGGGCCAGGGTCACGAGAGAGAAGGCGAAGGCCACTTGCTTGGCAAGGAGCGCACGCCCCTTCGGCATGAAGGCGACGATGAGGCCGCCGATCAGGGGTACCACCATCAGGGTGGTCAACCAGGGAACGTTCACGAGGCCCTCACCAGAACCAGGGCGAGGACGACGAGCACGGCGCCACCCACCATCGACAACGCGTAGGTACGGACGAAACCGGTCTGGTAGCGCCGCAAGCGGCCGGAGATCGCTCCGACCAGCGCAGCCAGGCCGTTGACGAGGCCGTCGACGCCCTTGGTGTCGACCGAGGTCGCGACCTTGGCTGCCACGAGGGTCGGGGTGACGACGAGAGCCTGGTTCACCTGGTTGCCGTACAGCTCCTCACGCGCCGCGCGCGTGAGCCAGGAGCCCCGTGGTGCCTCGATGGGAATGGGTCGACGTGCGTACATCACGTAGGCGACGGCGGCCCCGATGACGACGGCTGCGAGCGAGATGCCGATGGTGGCTCCCGTGGACAGCGGCGCCTCCTTCGACTCGAAGCCCACGACCGGCTCGAGCCAGGACTCGATGTCGCCCCAGAACAGCAGCGCCATGCCGAGGAAGGTGGAGCCCAGGGCGAGGATGATCAGCGGAATGGTCATGACCTTGGGCGACTCGTGCGGGTGGACTCCCTCCTCCCAGCGAGGCTTGCCCAGGAAGGTCATGATGAACATCCGGGTCATGTAGAAGCCCGTGATGCCCGCCGCGATGATCAGCAGGACGCCGACCAGCACGCTCTCCTCGAATGCCGCGTGGATGAGCTCATCCTTGGACCAGAACCCCGAAAACGGCGGGATACCGAGGATGGAGAGCCAGCCCGCTGCGAACGTGATGAAGGTGATGAACATGACCGTGCGCAATGCGCCGTACCGGCGCATGTTGACGTTGTCGTTCATCCCGTGCATGACGGAGCCCGCACCGAGGAACAGCCCGGCCTTGAACACACCGTGCGTGAGCAGATGGAAGATGCCGAACACGTACCCGATCGGACCGAGACCCACGGCGGCGATCATGTACCCGATCTGACTCATGGTGGATCCAGCGAGCGACTTCTTGATGTCGTCCTTCGCCGAACCGATGATCGCACCCATGAACACCGTGATCACGCCGACGACGATCACCGCGGTGGCAGCGACCTGCGCGAGATCGAAGATCGCGTTGCTCCGCGCGATGAGGTACACGCCAGCGGTAACCATGGTCGCTGCGTGGATGAGTGCCGAGACGGGGGTTGGGCCTTCCATAGCGTCGAGCAGCCACGCCTGGAGAGGGAACTGGGCTGACTTGCCGGCCGCCGCGAGCAGCAGCAGCAGGCCGATGGCGTTCAGCGTCCCTTCACTTGCCTGATCGGCCGCACCGAAGACGTCCTCGAAGCTGATGGAGCCGAAGGTGATGAACATCAGCATGATCGCCAGGCTCAGCCCGACGTCACCCACGCGGTTGATGACGAACGCCTTCTTCGCGGCTGCTGCAGCGGAGTGCTTGTACTGGTAGAAGCCGATGAGCAGGTAGCTGGCAAGACCCACACCCTCCCAGCCCACGTAGAGCAGCAGGAAGTTGTTCGCCAGGACAAGGATCAGCATCGCGCCGACGAACAGGTTCAGGTAGCCGAAGAACTTGCGCCGATCCGGATCGTGCTCCATGTAGCCGAGCGAGTAGATGTGGATCAGCGCACCCACAGTGGTGATCAGCAGGACGAAGACCATGGACAGCTGGTCGAGCTGGAAGGCCATGTCGGCCTGGAATCCGCCGACCGAGACCCAGGTGAACAGGTTCTGGTCGAAAGTGCGCTCCTCTGGGGAGTTCTGCATCATCGCCAGGAGCATGACCCAGCCGAGGACGGCAGATGCGCATACCGTGAGCACACCCAGGTACGGGCCCCACGAGTTCGTGCGTCGGCCAACGCAGAGCAGGACGACGGCACCGGCCAGAGGCAGGGCGATCAGCAGCCAGATGAGGGAGAACACCCCCTCAGCGGGCATCAACTCGGTCACAGCATGGTCCTATTCATCGTCGGAGTCTGTGGGCTGGGCTAGTACTTGAGCAGGTTCGGCTCGTCGATAGAGGCCGACCGTCGGGTTCGGAAGATCGTGACGATGATCGCCAGGCCGACCACCACCTCGGCTGCCGCCACCACCATGACGAAGAAGGCGACGGTCTGGCCGTCGAGGTTTCCGTTCATGCGAGCGAAGGCAACAAAGGCGAGATTGGCCGCATTGAGCATCAGCTCGACGGACATGAACACCACGATGGCATTGCGCCGAACGAGGACGCCGACCGCGCCGATGCTGAACAGCACGGCCGAGAGGATGACGTAGTTGGACGGGTTCATTCGCTCTTCCCCTCCGGCAGCGTGGTCTCGCCCTCGCTGATCTGGCGCACCTCGTCGATGTCGACCCGATCGAGCGGCCGTTCGTCACCGCGTGCCCGGACAGGAGCCGGGACGCTGATCTCGCTGATGCCGCCATCGGGAAGCAGAGCCGGGGTGTCGACGGCGTTGTGCCGGGCGAACACGCCCGGGTTGGGCAGATTGCCGGCGTGCCCTGCCCCGCGCACCCGAGCGATCGACAGATCCCGCTGGGTCAGGCGTGCCTTCCAGCGCTCCCGGTGAGCGAGCACCATGGCGCCCATCGCGGCTGTGATGAGCAGCGCCGAGGTGAGCTCGAAGACCAGCAGGTACTGGGTGAAGATCAGTTTCGCGATGCCCTGGACGTTCCCTCCGTGCTCCTCGTTCGCGGTGGCCAGGCCGATCGTCCGAGTCTCCGTCAGGGCGTTGCCGATACCCCAGATGATGAGGATCGCCATCCCCAGAGTGAAGAGGAGAGCCGCGATCCGCTGGCCCTTGATGGTCTCGATGAGCGAGTCCGAGGAGTCCACGCCGACGACCATGAGCACGAAGAGGAAGAGCATCATGACGGCGCCCGTGTAGACGATGATCTGCACCATGCCCAGGAACGGGGCGGAATTCGCCACGTACATCACGGCGAGGTTGATCATCGTCAGGGCGATCCACAGAGCGCTGTGCACCGCCTTGCGAGACAGCACCATCCCGAGTGCGCCGGCGACGGCCAGGATGGCCGTCACCCAGAACACGATCTGCTCGCCCGTGCTGGACTCGGTGGCAGTGTCGGCAAGCAGTGCGATCATGAGGACTCCTCCACGATGATCTGGAGAGAGGCGCCTGTGACCTTGTTCGCGTAGTAGTCGCGCTCGGTCGTGCCCGGGTACATCTCATGCGGCGGCGCCACCATGCCGGGCAGGAGCGGGGCGAGGAGATCCTGCTTCTCGTAGATCAGCTTGGCCCGGGAGTCGTCAGCGAGCTCGTACTCGTTGGTCATGGTCAGTGCCCGGGTCGGGCAGGCCTCGATGCAGAGGCCGCACAGTATGCAGCGCAGGTAGTTGATCTGGTAGACGCGCCCGTAGCGCTCACCAGGTGAGTAGCGCTCCTCATCGGAGTTGTCGGCGCCCTCGACGAGGATCGCGTCGGCCGGGCAGGCCCACGCGCAAAGTTCACAGCCCACGCACTTCTCGAGGCCGTCAGCCCAGCGGTTGAGCTGGTGGCGTCCGTGGAAGCGGGGCTTGGGCGGCACCTTCTGCTCGGGATACTGCTCCGTCACGACCTTCTTGAACATCGTCAGGAAAGTGACGCCGAATCCCCGTACGGCCTGGGGAACCTCAGCCATGCGTGCTCTCCTCATCGGTGTCGTCGGTGGGCTCCTCGACGGTGCGAGACGTTGCCACAGGCTCCTGGACGATCGTCGTGCCGTGCGCAGCCGCGCGGCGGGAAGTGTAGGTGAAGGACTGCCCGGGCAGCGGCGGCACCGGGAATCCGGACTCCATCGGGTCGAAGGGCGCGGCAGCGGCTGCCGCCTCCGCATCCTCGCGCGCGCGCATCCGGCGATCCGCGCGGGACTGGATGAGCCACGATCCCAGGACCAGCAGCACGATCACGACGGCCCCCGAGACGAGGATCTCGGTCGTCGTCAGCGACACATCGTCGCGCAGGACGCGGGCGAGGGACACGATCATGATCCACACGATCGAGACCGGGATCAGCACCTTCCAGCCGAACTTCATGAACTGGTCGTAGCGCATCCGAGGCAGGGTCCCGCGCAGCCAGATGAAGATGAAGATGAAGATCTGCACCTTGATCAGCCACCACAGCAACGGCCACCAGCCCTGGTTTGCCCCCTCCCACAGCGACACGGGCCATGGGGCGAGGTAGCCGCCGAGGAAGAGGGTCGTCGCCATGGCCGAGACGGTGACCATGTTGATGTACTCCGCCAGGAAGAACAGCGCGAACTTCAGCGACGAGTACTCGGTGTGGAAGCCACCCACGAGCTCACCCTCGGCCTCGGGCAGGTCGAAGGGCGCGCGGTTGGTCTCTCCCACCATGGCGGTGCAGTAGATGAGGAAGGACGGCAGCAGGATCACGGCGAACCAGATCGGCTCCTGGGCGATCACGATCTGCGAGGTCGACATGGAGCCGGCGAAGAGGAATACCGCCACGAAGGACAGCCCCATTGCGATCTCGTAGGAGATCATCTGGGCGGAGGAGCGAATCCCGCCGAGCAGCGGGTAGGTGGAACCTGACGCCCAGCCGCCCAGCACGATGCCGTAGATGCCGATCGACGCGATCGCCAGCACGTACAGGACGGATACCGGGAAGTCCGTCAGCTGCAGCGGGGTCATGACCCCGAAGATCGACACCTCCGGACCGAACGGGATGACGGCGAAGGCGAGGAAGGCCATGGTGGCCGAGATCACCGGTGCCAGCCAGTACACGGCCAGGTGGGCCGACTTGGGGATGATCTCCTCCTTGAGGGCGAGCTTGATGCCGTCCATGAGGGACTGCAGCAGGCCCTGCGGGCCGACGCGGTTCGGGCCGATCCGGTTCTGCATGCGCGACACCACGCGTCGCTCCCACCAGATGGTGAACAGTGTCAGCAGCACGAGGATCCCGAAGATGGCAACCACCTTCAGAAGGACGAGCCACCACGGATCGGTGCCGAACAGGCCGAACGTCGACTCCGTCATGACACGCCTCCTGCTGAGAGTCGCACCGCTGCTCCGGGCACGACACCGAGATCTGCATGGATGTGGCATCCGGGTGAGTTGGTGGGCAGCCACACGACACCCTCGACGACATCGCCGACCTGCACGGGCAGCGTCACGGATCCAGCCGGGCCCGAGACGGTGACGGTGTCACCGAAGGCGGCCGCCGCCTGCGCCGACAGCAGGGCGACAGTCGGTCGCGCGGTGGCCGCCAGGTGCGGCTCGCCCTCCTGCATCAGTCCTGAGTCGAGGAGCTGCCGCCAGGATGCGAGCACGACGCCATCCTGTGCACGCCCAGCGGGCACGACGGGAGGCTCGAACCTCGCACCGGTCCACGGGCCGAGAGCGCCGAGCTCGAGGCGGATGGCCCGGGTGTCACCCGAGTGCGCAAGACCGAACTCCTCCGCGAGCATCGCCAGCACCCGCGCATCACCCATGGTGAGGGCATCTCGGAAGACCTGCGGGAAGGGTCGGGGCCGGCCCTCCCAGTTCATGAAGGTCCCGGCCTTCTCCGTCACGACTGCGACGGGGAGGACGACGTCGGCACGCTCGGTGACGGCGGAGTGGTGGCTCTCGAGGGACACCACGAACGGCGTGCTGTCGAGCGCCGAGAGAGCCAGGTCCGCATCCGGGTAGTCGGCTGCCTCCACGCCCGCGACGAGCAGTGCGCCCAGCGCACCCTGCTGCGCTGCGTGCAGCAGCTCTGCGCCAGAGCGGCCGTTCACCGCAGGCAGGTCCTCCGGGCTGACGCCCCAAGCCGACGCAACCTGAGCGCGCGCGGCAGGATCCTCGAGCGGACGGCCGCCCGGCAGGAGACCCGCCAGCGCGCCCGCGTCGAGCGCGCCTCGCTCTCCCGCCCTGCGAGGCACCCACGCGAGGCTGGCACCCGTCGCGCGTGCGACTTCCACCGCGGCTGACAGCGCACCTGCTGAACCTCCCGCCCGCTCACCCACGAGAATGACGGCTCCAGGCTGTGAGAGCAGCGACCGGACGCCATCCGGCAGTGAGCGCAGAACGGCAGCCTCGTCACCGGGGCGCGCCGGGATCAGCGAACCGCGCACCTTCGCGAGACCCTGCGACGCGATCGGACCGACGGCGTGGATCACCGTTCCGCTGCGTGACGCCTTGCGCAGGCG
>JBIIJX010000172.1:0-5437 GCA_044233495.1 Candidatus Nanopelagicales bacterium | reverse complement strand
AGGCGCAGCTGCAGGATGGGCGACTCGTCCTCGGGCTCCAGTGCCACGAGGAGGACGATGGGCGCGGATTCGAGCGCGTTGTATGTGGTCGACACCGGAGAGCCCGCGACGACGGCAGCGAGGAACTGCGTCTCCTCGGCCGATGTCTCGCGCACCCGGAAGTCGATGTCATCGCTGGCCAGCGCCGTGCGGGCGAAGCGCGCGTAGGCGTAGGCATCCTCGACCGTCAGGCGGCCGCCCACCAGCACTCCCGCACGTCCCCGCGCCGCACGCAGACCCCGAGCGGCGATGCTGATCGCCTCGGGCCACGAAGCCACGCGCAGCTGGCCGTTCTCTCGGACGAGAGGGGATTCGATCCGCCCGTGCGTCTGGTAGGCGAAGGCGAATCGGCCCTTGTCGCAGTTCCACTCCTCGTTGACGTCGGCGTCGTCCCATGCGAGACGACGCGTGACGACGCCGCGTCGGTAGTCGGTGCGCAGCGAGCAGCCGGATGCACAGTGTTCGCACGTCGTCGGCACGGACACGAGATCGAACGGCCGGGAGCGGAACCGGTAGGAGGCGCTGGTGAGGGCACCGACGGGGCAGATCTGCACCGTATTGCCGGAGTAGTACGACTCGAACGGGGTGTCATCGGCCGTGCCCACCATCTGCTTGGCACCACGCTGGAGCAGCTCGAGCGACGGATCACCGGCGATCTGGTCGGCGAACCGCGTGCAGCGGGCGCAGGAGACGCAGCGCTCGCGGTCGAGGAGGATCTGGGCGCTGACGTTGACGGGCTTGTCGAACTCGCGCTTCTCGCCGTCGAATCGGGACTCCGGTCGACCCACCGACATGGCCTGGTTCTGGAGCGGGCACTCGCCTCCCTTGTCGCACACCGGGCAGTCGAGCGGGTGATTCAGGAGCAGGAACTCCATCACCCCCTCCTGCGCCAGGCGAGCGACCTCGGACGCGTACTGGGTCTTGACGCTCATGCCGTCGCTCAGCACCTGGGCGCAGGCGGGTTGTGGCTTCGGCATGCCCTCGACCTCGATCAGGCAGGCGCGGCAGGCGGCAACCGGGTCGAGCAGCGGGTGGTCGCAGAAGCGCGGGACCTCGATGCCCAGTTGCTCGGCCGCCCTGATGACGAGGGTGCCCTTCGGCACGCGCATCTCGACCCCGTCGATGACGACGCTGATCTGGTCAGTGGCCATCTCGAGATCCGAGCCGGGCCCGCTGTTGCTGGTGACGGTCATCGCGCAGCCGCTCCCGAGAAGACGTAGGACGCCACCGGGTCGAACTGCTCGTCGACCGGCGTGGTGGTGGCCGCGACGAACTCGTCGCGGAAGAACTTCATCGCCGACGGGTACGGAGTCGCTGCGGCGTCGCCGAGCGCGCAGAAGGAACGACCCGCGATCTGACCGCACAGGTCGGTGAGGGTCTCCATCTCGCGGTCGGTGCCATGGCCGTGCTCGAAGCGCTCGAGGGTCTCGGTGATGAAGTACGTGCCTTCGCGGCACGGAGTGCACTTGCCACAGGACTCGTGCTTGTAGAACTCCAGCCACCTGGTGACCGCCTTCACGACGCTCACCGTGTCGTTGAAGATCATCGGCGTACCCGTGCCGAGCATGGTGCCGGCCTCGGCCATCGCCTCGTAAGTCATGGGCAGATCGAGATGCTCGGCAGTGAGCATCGGAACCGACGACCCACCGGGCAGCCAGAACTTCACGTCGCGTCCGCCGATGACGCCCCCGGCGTACTCCAGGAGCTCGCGCATGGTGATCCCGAGCGGAGCCTCGTAGATGCCGGGCCGGCTCACGTGGCCCGAGACCGCGAAGACCTTGAATCCCGGGGACTTCTCGGTGCCGAACTGGCGGAACCAGTCAACGCCCCTGCCGACGATGTAGGGGATGTTGCAGATGGTCTCGACGTTGTTGATGACGGTCGGCGAGGCGTAGAGACCCGCCACTGCGGGGAACGGCGGCTTCAGGCGCGGCTGGCCGCGGAATCCCTCGAGGGAGTCGAGCAGTGCCGTCTCCTCCCCGCAGATATAGGCGCCCGCTCCCGAGTGGACCACGACGTCGAGGTCGAACCCGCTGCCCTGGATGTCACGTCCGATGAGGCCCGCCTCACGAGCCTCGCGGACCGCATTCGCGACGCGGCGAATGGCCTCAGGGACCTCTCCGCGGATGTAGATGAACGCGTGATTGGCGCGGATGGCGTACGAGGAGATGATCACGCCTTCGACCAGCGCGTGGGGGTTCGCGATCATGATCGGGATGTCCTTGCAGGCTCCCGGCTCGGACTCGTCGGCATTTACCACGAGGTAGTGGGGCTTGCCGTCGTTCTGCGGCACGAAGCTCCACTTCAGCCCGGTGGGGAAGCCTGCGCCGCCGCGACCGCGCAGGCCGGAGTCCTTGACCGTCGCGATGATCGCGTCAGGATCCTGCCGCAAGGCGCTGGTCAGCGCTGCGTAGCCGCCGTGACGCCGGTAGCCGACGAGGGTGTACAGCTCGCGATCGTCCCAGTGCTCGGTGATGACCGGGGTCAATGGCATCGCTCAGCCCTCCTGTCCGGTGGCCGCCGGTGCGGTCATGCCCAGCTCCTTGGCCAGGCGCAGACCGACCAGCATCTTGTCGTCAACGGGTGTTCCCTCCGAAGCCAGGCCGTCCTCCGGAAAGGCCAGGGACTTCTCCGTCGCCCGGAAGTCTCGGATCGCCGGGCCGCGCGTCGAGTGGACCGTCTCGCCGCGTTGCAGGCGATCCACGATGTCGACCGCCGAGGCCGGCGTGACGTCGTCCATGAACTCCCAGTCGACCGTCATGACGGGCGCATGAGTGCACGCTGCCTGGCACTCGATCCGCTCGAGCCAGAACTCCCCGTCCGAGGTCGGCTGGTCGTGGCCCACACCGAGTCGCTCGCTGACAGCGTCGTAGACCGCGTCTCCCCCGAGCAGTCCGCACAGCGTGTTGACGCACACGCCGATGTGGTGCTTGCCCACGGGGCGGCGCTTGTACATCGTGTAGAAGGACGCCACCGCGGTCGCCTCGGCGGAGCTGACGCCGGCAACCTCGGCACACATGGCGATGCCCTCCGGAGTGACCTCGCCTTCGAGGCTCTGGACCAGATGCAGCATCGGCATCAGGGCCGAGCGCGGCCGCGGGTACCTCGCGACCAGTTCCTGCAGCTCGTTGCGGGTGCTCTCGCTGATGGGCATGTCGTCTCTTCCTTGTCGCCTAGCGGTCCACGCCGCCCATGACCGGGTCGATGCTCGCGACCGCGGCGATGACGTCGGAGATCATGCTGCCCTCGCACATCGCGGCCACAGACTGCAGATTCGTGAAGGACGGATCGCGGAAGTGCACCCGGTAGGGGCGCGTGCCGCCGGAGCTCACAATGTGGCAGCCGAGTTCACCCTTGGGTGACTCGACGGCTGCGTACACCTGCCCGGCGGGCACCCGGAAGCCCTCGGTGACCAGCTTGAAGTGATGGATCAGGGCTTCCATCGACTCCGACATGATCTCCTTGATGTGCTCAGGTGAGTTGCCCTGGCCGTCACTGCCGATCGACAGTTGCGCCGGCCACGCGATCTTCTTGTCCTCGATCATCACCGGCCCCGGAGCCAGCTTGTCCAGAGCCTGTTCGACGATGCGCAGGGACTGCTCCATCTCCTCGATGCGGATGAGGAATCGTCCGTACACGTCGGCGGTC
This sequence comes from Candidatus Nanopelagicales bacterium, assembly GCA_044233495.1. Classification (GTDB taxonomy): domain Bacteria; phylum Actinomycetota; class Actinomycetes; order S36-B12; family S36-B12; genus UBA10649. The sequence continues at coordinate 1,750 of JBIIJX010000172.1, read as the reverse complement.
GTCTTGGTGACCACGTCGAACTCGTAGTTCTCATAGCCGCAGTAGGGCTGGCTCTTGCGGAGGTCGTGCGGCAGGCCCGTCGCGCGGAGCACCGGCCCGGTGACGCCCAGGGCCATGCATCCGGCGAGATCGAGGTAGCCGATGTCGACCGTTCGCCCCATCCAGATCGAGTTGTCGACGAGCAGGTCAGCAGTGTCCTTCAGGCGCTTGCGAAGCAGCGGGATCGTCTCGCGGATCTTCTGCGCCCCGTCGGCCGGCAGGTCCTGGGCCACGCCACCGGGCCGGATGTACGCGCTGTTCATGCGCAGCCCGGAGACCATCTCGAAGATGTCGAGCACGAGCTCGCGCTCGCGGAATCCGAACTCCATCGCGGTGAGCGCCCCGAGCTCCATGCCACCGGTGGCCAGCGCCACGAGATGGGAGGAGATCCGGTTCAGTTCCATCATCATCACGCGGATGACGTTGGCCCGCTCGGGGATCTGATCGGTGACTCCGAGGGCCTTCTCGACCGCGAGGCAGTAGGCCGCCTCGTTGAACATCGGTGTGAGGTAGTCCATGCGGGTGACGAACGTGACTCCCTGCACCCAGGAGCGGAACTCCATGTTCTTCTCGATGCCGGTGTGCAGGTAGCCGATGCCCGCCCGCGCTTCAGTAACCGTTTCGCCGTCGATCTCGAGGATGAGCCGGAGGACGCCGTGGGTCGAGGGATGCTGCGGGCCCATGTTCACCACGATGCGGTCGTGCTCGCCCTCGGGGGCTCCCGCGATGGTGTCCCAGTCCCCGCCCGAGACGGTGTAGATCCGTCCGTCCGTGGTGTCGTAGGAGCCGGCGTAGGAGTCGGACTGGTCCGATCCAGCGCTGGCGAAGGTGACGTTGTCGGTCGACATCAGTTGTACGACCTCCGCTGGTCCGGGGGCGGGATCGTCCCGCCCTTGTACTCGACGGGGATGCCGCCGAGGGGGTAGTCCTTGCGCTGCGGATGGCCGGGCCAGTCGTCCGGCATCATGATGCGGGTCAGCGCCGGATGGCCGTCGAAGACGATGCCGAAGAAGTCCCATGTCTCGCGCTCATGCCAGTCGCACGTGGGGTATACGGCATAGAGCGAGGGGATGACAGCGTCGCCCTCGGCCACCGAGACCTCGACGCGAATGCGTCGGTTGTGGGTGATCGACAGGAAGTGGTACACCGCGTGCAGCTCACGGCCGGCCTCTCCCGGGTAGTGGACGCCGTCGACTCCCAGGCACAGCTCGAAGCGCAGGCCCGGCTCATCGCGCAGGAGCGTGGCGAAGGCGACCAGGTGCTCGCGTCGCACGTGGTAGGTGATCTCGTCACGGTGGATGACGACCTTCTCGATGGCCTCCGTCGCCGGCAGGCCAGCGGCCTGCAGCGCGAGCTCGAGCTCATCCGACACCTCGTCGAACCATCCGCCGAACGGCCGGCTCGCGGGAGCAGGCATGACGATCGGCTCGACGAGTCCGCCGAAACCGCTGGTGTCGCCGCCGGCGGACGTGCCGAACGATCCGTGGCGCACTCCGATGATGTCGAGCTCCTCGACCCCTTGGGGCACGACGGAGCGTCCGGCGTCGGTCATCGCATGAGGCCCTTCAACTCCAGGGTCGTGGGAGCAGAAAGCGCCATTGCCTCCAGCTCCACGATCTCCTCGCGACGATGGGAGCCGAGCTTGGTGTCCTGGATCTTGTCGTGCAGCTTCAGGATGGCGTCGAACAGCATCTCGGGGCGGGGCGGGCAA
>JBIIJX010000171.1:0-5452 GCA_044233495.1 Candidatus Nanopelagicales bacterium | reverse complement strand
AGGAAGGTGTGGGTGACGGCGGTGATGGTGTACTCACCGGTCAAGACTCCGGCCTCGCTGAGCCCCAGAGCGCGGCTCGGCATGGCGAAGGGGTTGCCGCGCATGGTGATCTCGACATTGGCGTAGGCCCCCGACATGCGAAAGGCCAAGCCCTCGCTGGCCCCCTCAGCCTGCATCTCGTTCTGCGCGAATCTGGTGAAGTTGACGTTCTGGTTCACGCCGCCGAGCTCGGCCCCCAGCATCTCGGGAAGCACGAGGTTCAGCGAGCTGTCGCCGAGGGTCGGGCCCTCACCCATGCCGGGCGCTCCGAGTGTCTGGTCCCAGCCACGGGCTGATGACACTGCAGTGATGCCCGAGCCGGAAACCGAGGCGCGGAGGTTGAGGATGCGCTCGTCGCCCACGTCAAAGGAGAGGGGGGAGATCTCCACCCCGGGGATCGGCGGCGGCGCGGTCTCTGCAGGGGTCTGCGGACCGAAGACGAGAGTCGGGATTCCGGCCACGGGGTCGACCATGATGTTGACCACGTACCCGATCTCGCGCGCCAGTCGCACCAGGAAGTCCCAGTCCGACTCGTTGGACTGCACGGTCATGGGCAGGACCACGGGGTAAGGCGTGGCGAGCGTGGGGATCTCGTGCGTGAGGCCGATCATCTCCGCGATCTCGGGGTACATCATCATCGGGTAGCCCTTGGTCACCATGCCGTGCAGCATGCGGTGCCCGACGTCATAGGCGCGCACCCGACTCACCCGGCCGGTCGCCTTGTCGAAGCCCACCTCGATGGTCTCGACGAAGCCGGAGAAGACGACCTCGCCCACCGGATTGTCGCCGACAACGGCGCGGATCTCCACGAGGTTGCCGATCGCGAGCCCGGCCTCCTCAACCAGCAGGAAGGACGGATCCGCGAGCTCAACCTCGCACATGGCCGGCAGATTCACCTGGGCGTCGACCTCGATGCGGCGGATCTGGCGGGAGACGGTCGGCAGGACGGGCACGGAATCGACGTAGAGCCGCAGGCTCAGGTCGCCGGACGGGCCGGCCGTCATGACGAACCCTTGCGCGGTGTGCCGCGCGGGTTGTCGGGTGTGGGCGCCGCGCCGACGGGGCGACCGGACTCACCGCGACGTGGAAGGGCCGAACGGTCGGGGACGATCAGGCGCGTCCCCGCCTTCACGCGCAGGGGATCGGTGATCTTGTTGGACGTGGCGAGGTCGCGCCAGTATGCGGGGTTCTTGTAGGCGCGGAAGGACACGTGCGCCAACTGGTCGCCGTAGTACACCTCCTGGCTGCGGCGCGGCAGGTCGCCACCCGACGTCGGATTGGTGGGAAGTGAGGTGGGTGGGTACTGGGTGATCTGAATGTGCCCGGTGGCGCGGGTCGGCCTCCCGCTGGAGTCGAACTGGGTGAAGTCCGCGGTGACGTTCTGCACGTAGCTGACTGGAGACGTGAAGTCCCCCCAGAGCACCATGACCATGGGCGACGTGCCCACGCCCATCATTGCCATCAGGGGATCGACCTCCATCAACGCCAAGAGGCGTTCGACATCCGGAAGCACGGAGCTCGCCTGGGATATGCCACCCTGACGGACGTCTGCCAGCGTGCTGTCGAGGATGTAGTCGAAGTCGATCGTGAGCGGATTCGTGCCCAGCCACTGCACCGGTCCTGAGCCGATTGCATCGGGTACCTGATCGGGTTGGCCCCAGCCGCCCTGCTTGCTCACCGAGATGCTGGTGGGCGGCACCCAGAAAGTGATCGCGGGGAGTGCTCCGGCCACGAGCGAGACACCCGATGCCACGAGGTCGGTGGCGGAGGCGACGAGGCTGGTTGCGCTGAAGGCCGCGGCATCCCCGGCGGCTGTCCAACTGGTGAGAGTCGACAGTGCACTGGACATCGGATTGTCGGCGCCACCTGGCATGACCACGAGCCGGAACGGCTCGACGGACTCTGGGTCATCGATCCCGGGAGTGAGGTTGTCGCTGGTGACGAAGCCCGAGTGGCTGAACGTCAGCGACTCGGTGCTGAACTCCGACCCGGCTCCGGCGTAGAAGTGCGGCTGGTTCCAGGAGACGGGGTACGCGTCACGGAAGTTGTAGACCGCCTGCTGGAGGGTGCCCCGTACGTCGAGGTAGTTGATCGCGATCGAGACGCTGGAGGGTCCCTGCTCTGCAGCGGCGGCGAACCACTGCGGGATCCAGCCGGACTGATTGGGGGTCCAGGGACGCGAGAGGGTGACGTTCTCGTAGGTGAGGTCGCCGATCATCTGGAACCGGGACCTGCTGAAGCCGCCGGGGAAGAGGTCCTGGGACTGCAGGCTCATCGACCCCATGTCGATGGACTGCCAGTTGGCTCCCAGGGTCCGGTCTGCAGCGACGAGGTCCACGCTGAGGGAGAAGCCCACGAAGTTCGTCGCCGTGTAATCCGGATCGAACGGCTCCGGCATCATCATGGACATCGTCTAATCATCCCTCATCAGGCGACCGCGACGTTCTCGGTCGAGGAGGAACTCGTTGCGGAGCATCTGGCGCATGTGCGGATACAGCGCATAGGCGTGCCGCTGGAGCCACATGTCGTCGGTCGCGGTGTCGATGGCGGGTTCCGGGCCGGGAGCCCGACCGCCGCCGACAGGTGGAGCCGGCGCCGGACTCGGGCTGTTCGGGCGTCCGTCTTCGCCACCGTGAGCGGGCGGCTGCCCCCGGTGGGCGGCCCGACGCTGCGTACGTGCGGCCCCTGCCGCAGTGGGTGACGGCACCGGTGCTGCGGGTATCTGATGGGTGACGGACGGTAGGGGTGCGGCCGGCGAGCGAACGTCGGACTGAGTGACGGAGGGCGCGGGCAATACGGGTACCCGACCGTCGGAAGGGGATGAGTCGGCCGCGGAGTTCGGGAACCCGTCACGCGGGGCAGTGAGCGGTGGGGAACCCGCAGCCTGCGCACTCGCCGGCCCGGACTGGCGGGCCCCGCTGTCGCTGCGGGCCAGTGGGGAATAGGGGCGCGATGTCGTCCGATGCGCGGTCGTGCGCGGCAGGGCGCTCGCGCGATCGGCTGCTGCCGGTGACGTCGATCGTGGCACGGCCGGTCGGCTGTTGACCGTGGCCGCCGCACGCCCGGTGGCGGCTGGGCTCATCGGGCCGGATGTCGGCCCCCCCGTCGGTGCCCCGGCCGGCGCCATCGGGGTGCGGGGTGCGGAGAACGCCGCCTCGACCCGCATCGCCTGGTGCTCGGCCGCGAGGCCCGCGGGGGAGCCCTCGTTGTGAGGCGCTGTGCCGGTCGCCTGCTGCACGACGTGAGTGAGCTCGTGGGCGAGCAGTCGTCGGGAGTGATCGGTGGTCAGGGGCGCCGATCCCGGCAGGTGCACGACGCCTTCCGTCGCGTAGGAGTCGGCGGCAAGGCGAGCAGCTGTGCGGTTGATCAGGGGGCCGCGCCGAACAGTCACTTGAGCCGGCCGCTGTCCCGTCACCGACGCCACCGCCTCCTGTACGTCGCGCGGGACACGCACGGACTCCTCGCTGAACTCAGGCGGTGGGGACATCCGTGCGACGGTCGGGGCTGCTGCGATGGGCAGTGCCGGACCAGTCGACAGGCGTGTGTCCGTTCCGGAAGCACTCGCCGTGTCCGCCGCCGCTGTCTCGGGCGTCCTCACCGTGTTCACCGGCTCCTCGGCGCTGCGCGCATTCGAGGCCTGGGTCGGCGCCGCTGATGCCCGTCGCTGGACGATCGGGGCGTCGCCGCCGGCCGCCGTGTTCGCGACGGTCGGTGTGGCTCCGGCCGTGGGTGTGGCTCCGGCTGTGGGTGTGGCACCGCCCGTGGGTGTGTCACCGATGGCCGGTGACTTCGTCGGGGTCAATTGCGGCACTGGACGGGGTTGCGCCACGAGTGGGGTTGGCGCTGCGGCACGCACCTGCGGGATTCGGCCCGGACCCGCGGTCGAGGGTGCGGACGGAACCGGGTCGCTGGAGGCAGGTTTCGGGGGCTGCGAACGAGCCGGACTCGGTGCCGGCGCAGACGATGCGGCGATCGAGCGCTCCGAGCCGGGTGCCGCCGCAGGTCGACGCTGGACGGCCGGCGATCCTGTCGGGGACTGGTCGACGTCCGAAGACGTGGTCGACGGTGATGACGCGCTCGTCGGGCGGGTGAGGTCGGCGGGCGCGAGTAGTGGAGTCGCCAGCTGGGCGGAACGGGCAGCCGGGGGAGGCGATACGACTTGTCTGTCCACTGGCGACGAGGTGCTGACGGGGGCTGGCTGTGCCGTGGTTGTGGGGAGCGTCGTGGGATCGAGGCCTGCTGGCTTCGCCGTCGCCGGGGTCACAGGGGTGGCGGCGGCGACTGGAACAACGGGGGCGACTGGAACAACGGGTGCAGGGGGCGTGCCGCTGGGCCGGCGCTGGACTCCAGTGGTCGGACCCGCACCGGGTACAGCGCTGACTCCGGCGCGGTCTCCGGCGCTCATAGCCGGTGGAGTGCCCGTCGGGCTGCTGGGTGTCGTCGGGCTGCTGGGTGTCGGGTCCGGGGCTGACGGGAGAGCTGGCTGTACCGATCTCGTGCGAGTGCTCGGCGTATACGGCCCTCGCGGCTCCTCGGAGGACACGATGGGCGGGGTGCCGCGATGCCGGGTGCTGAGGTTTCGCCGCGACAGGGGATCTGACTGCGGCCTGGTCCCGGGAGTCGGCGCAGAGGCCGAACCGGGTGCCGGCTCGGGTGCCCGCCCGGTCGCTGGCACCGTTGGAGCCGGCGACACCGATGATGCCGCGGTGACCGCAGACCGCTCGGGAGCCTCGGCTGCGGCCGTGGGGTTCGGCGTGGTCGGGGAATGCCGCGGGGGTAGTGCCGAGGAGGACGTGGTGCTCGCCCCCTCGGCCTCGCTGCCGCGCATGCGGATGCGTGCAGAAGGCCCCGTGTCGTCAGCATCGGTCAGCAGTGCCGGGGGAGTCGCGGACGCTGAGGCGGCAGGTGCTGAAGCGGCAGCGGATCCGGCTCGGGGGGCGGGAGGCCTCGTGGCGACCGAGCGCCGGTCCGTCGGGGTGCGGGGTCGCTGCGGCTGCACCCCGCGGGGTGGCGCCGGCGTGCGCTGTCCTGCCACCGGGCGCGGGGTGGGCGCACTCTGCCGCGCAGGCGCCTCGGCTGCGGGCGTCTGGGCAGGGAGGGAGTTGAGTTCGTCGTCCTCGTCCCAGGGGTTCGCCGGGATGGCGATGCCTCCGGTCGAGGCGCGGTCGGCGCGTGCGCCCGAGGACGACGGTGCCCCGTCTCCGGGTCGCACGACGCGGGGCGCCTTGATGAGTCCGGTGAAGCTCGCGATCCGCCCGTGGGAGAGCGGGTCCTGTGCGATGCCCGTCGGCCGAAGCGTTACGGCGTAGGCGTCGGCGGGCTCGACGCTCGTGGTGATGGGGGTGATGAGGGGCTGCAGGGGAGCCATCGTTCGGAAGTCTCCGCGGTAGGCGCCTCGCCATCCGCGCATCTC
>JBIIJX010000170.1:0-5468 GCA_044233495.1 Candidatus Nanopelagicales bacterium | reverse complement strand
AGGGTGAGCTGCCGCATTACGAAGTGCATCTCGACGTCTACCCCAACAGCTCATCGGCCGTGCCTCCGCCGAGCGCGGGAACGCCCGTCAATGCGGAGCTCCTGAGCGGGCAGCCGTTCTACAAGCCGTCGACGAGCATCCAGGTTCCCGCCAACTCCGTCGTCACCATCCACTTCACCCAGTACGACAGCGGCGGACAGATCTACAACCCGTACTTCGCCAAGGTGCACGGCACCATGGACGGCACGATGACGTGGAACGGCAAGCAGGTGAGTGAGATCAAGCCGTCCGAGGTCGGCCACACCTTCACCGTCCACCAGTACCCTGAGTCCACTCAGCCGTACCTGTTCCTCTCGGTGCCCCTGCCCATGAATCCGGGCAACGCCAAGACCGACAGCAACGGGTACCCGGTCGACCCGCAGAAGATCTCGGTCACCTTCATCACGGGTGAGGCCGGCACGTACGTCTGGAACTGCGAGTTCCCGTGCGGTGACATGTACCAGGAGTTCGGCGGCCCCATGCAGCAGCGGGGCTGGATGGCCGGCACCTTCGAGGTCGTCGCATGACGCTCACGTCACCGCCACCCGACGCACCGGAGGCCCCGACCAATCGGCCACCGTCGATGCACCGGGCCCGCACCTGGATGCGTCGCCCCTATGCGCGCTCGATCATGATCCTCACGGTCGTCATCGGCTTCGTCCTCCTGCCACTTTGCTGGCTCATCCTGGCGGCGATGAACCAGTCGGGAGCCCCGGCCTCTCCCATCATGGAGGACATCGAGACCACGGTCTTCGTCTTCACGCTCGTCTCCATCCCGATCACCGCCTTCGTCTTTGCCGTCCTCGTCTACAGCCTGCTCGGCTGGAAGCACGTGTCCGGCGACGAGGTGCCCGTCGACGAGAGCCCGGCCATCCGCACCAACACGGTCGGAGTCCTGCTGTGGACGGTGTCGTCGAGCCTGCTGGCCATGTTCCTGGTGGTGTGGGGGCTGATGGAACTGGCGTCCATCACCGCGAACTCCTACGGCACGGTCGGTGCCGACGAGCAGCCGGGCGGGGAGAAGGCGCTCATCGTGAACGTCACCGGCCAGCAGTGGGTGTGGACGTTCGAGTACCCCCAGCACGACGGCCTGACCTCGGACATCCTGTACCTGCCCAAGGACCGTGCCGTGTACTTCAACGTCACGTCCAAGGACGTCCTGCACAACTTCTGGGCCGTGGAGCTTGGCGTGAAGATCGACGCCAACCCGGGAGCCATCACCCAGACGGGTGTCACACCGAACAAGGCGGGCACTTTCAACGTGCGGTGCGCCGAGCTGTGCGGTCTCCACCACGCCTACATGCAGACCAAGATCCAGGTCCTCGAGCCGGAGGCCTTCGACTCGTGGGCCCGTGAGAGCGGCGGAGGGAGGACCTCATGACGACGGCGACGAGCGCTCCGGAGGCGTCCTCAGCGACGGTCTTCGGCGTGGAGGTCCCTCAGCCGCCGCAGCACGGCAAGCCCGGCGGCATCATGCGCCACCTCAACCTCGGCACCGGACTGCTCACCGGCATCGTGTTCGCCATCGCGGCAGGGTGGATCGCGGCGGTCCTGACGTCCTCGTCCGCCACCACTGACACTTTCGCCCCCACCGAGCCCGAGTACATCTACCTCGCCGGCCTGATCGGCTGGGTCATCGGCTTCATGCTGGGCATGGGCGCCTTCGTCGGCCCCCTGCGCTGGGTCACCGGTCGCGATCTCACCCACGCAGATGCCGAGTACATGGCCGGCAAGGATCTCGGTATCCGCCGATACTTCAAGTTCACGACCGACCACAAGGTAGTCGGCATCCAGTACCTCGTCGTGGTCCTCGGCATCCTTGGCCTCGGGGGTCTTCTGGCGATGCTGATCCGCACTGAGCTCGGGGCCACCTGGACAGAGGTCTTCTCGCCCACCTTCTACAACACCATCATCGGGACGCACGGCATCGCGATGGTGATCGGGATGATCGTCGTGATGAGCGGCCCCGTGGGCAACTTCATCGTGCCCATGATGATCGGGGCTCGCGACATGGCCTTCCCGCGCCTCAATGCGCTGAGCCTGTGGTTGCTCGTCGCCGCAGTCGTCTGCCTGATCAGCTCGATGTTCGTGGGCGGCATCCAGGACGGCTGGTCGGTCTACTACCCGCTCGCGGCCCAGGCGCCGCCGGGCATGCTGGGGTACCAGCTGACGATCATCGTCTTCGCAGTGTCGACGGGCATCGCGAGCGTCAACCTGATGACCACGATCCTCACCATGAGGGCCAAGGGCATGACGTGGTCGCGCACTCCGATCCTCGTCTTCGGAGTGTTCGCCGCCTCCCTGATGGGCCTGTACGCCTTCCCCTTCTACCAGTACTCGCAGATCCTCGCCCTCACCGATCGCATCTGGGACACGGTGTTCTTCAACCCCGTGCAGGGCGGCAGTGTGTGGCTGTACGAGAACCTCTTCTGGCTGCTCGGTCACCCTGAGGTCTACGTCATCCTGATCCCCTCCATGGCAGTGGCCCTGGAGATCATGCCGGTCTTCCTGCGCAGGCCACTGTTCTCCTTCAATTTCGCCGTGGCCGGCATCGTTGGTGTGGTCGCGCTGAGCGGGCTTGTCTGGGCTCACCACATGTACATGACCGGCTGGGCGCCGGCGGTGAACTACCCGTTCATGCTGTCGACGGAGATGATCTCGATCCCGGTCGGCTTCCTCGTGCTGGTCGCCATCGGAACCTTCTGGCGAGCCACGGTATGGACTCGTCTGCCGCTGATGGCGATCTACGCCGTCGTCTTCAACAAGATGATCGGCGGCGTCACCGGCGTGTACCTGTCGGACGTCCCTGCCGACCAGTACTTCCACGGCAGCATGTTCGTCGTCGCGCACTTCCACTACATGCTCATGGGCGCCGGGCTGTTCGGGGCCATGGGCGGCATCGCGTTCTACTTCCCGAAGATGACCGGGCGCATTCTCGACGAGCGCATTGGATCCATCGGCCTGTGGACGGCCTTCGCCGGATTCCAGATCACCTTCGGCTCGATGTTCGTCGCTGGCCTCCAGGGCCAGCCGCGACGAGTGCTCCAGTTCGATGACATGTTCAACATCTCGAACTGGATCTCCACCATCGGCGCGTACGTCATCGGCATCGGCATGCTGATCTTCCTCGCCGCGATCATCCACTCATGGCGCAGCGGTGAGGTCGCATCGAGCAATCCGTGGGGGTCGAAGTCACTGGAGTGGCAGACGCCCACCCCCGTTCCGCTGGAGAACTTCGCGGTGCTGCCCGTGGTCACGGAGCGCCCCTACAACTACGGAGTGCCTGATCCTTACGAGTCTGAACTGGAGGCTCAGGACGGCGATAGAACGACCGATGACCGAGAACGGGCGGGTGTGTCGTGAGCGCTCCCACGTCCGCCGTCCTGTCGCCGACCACGGGCGAGAACATGGCGACCGTCGGTCGCCGCAACACCCTTGCCCTGTGGCTGATGATCGTTGCCGATGCCGCCGGCACCATTGCCCTGCTCATCAGCTACACGTACCTGTGGAGTCTGAACGTCAACGGCGGATGGGCTCCCCCCGGCGCCAAGCTCACCGCGGTGGAGACGAACAACGACATCACCAAGGCGCAGGGATCCTTCGCTCCCGAGTGGCCCTTCTGGGTGATCCTCGCCATCGTGGTGCTGTCGGCCGTGGCGATGTGGTGGGCCTACCGCGCCGTCAAGGGGGGCTTCCAGACGGCGCTGGTGACCGGCTCGGTGCTCTCGATGCTGCTCATGCTCGCGGCCCTCGTCGCCCAGTGGATCCAGGTGACGACGTTCCCCTTCGGCCCCTCCGACGGCGCCTATGCGTCGGCAGTGATCATCCTGTGCTGCAGCAACCTGTTCCACATGCTGCTGGTCCTCTTCCTTCTCGTCGGAGTGGTCAACCGGTCGCGAAAGGGGCTGATCAACCAGCAGGCGCACTACCAGGCACAGGCCACGACCTACTACATGACGTGGGTGTCGATCTCCGTGCTGCTCGGCGCCCTCGTCACGACCTTCTTCGTGGTCAGCCCCAATCAGGACCCGTCGACCTTCGGCACCTTCAAGCAGGCGTCGTCCGCGACGGCTGAGCCATCGCCCTCCGCCTCACCGTCGCCCACTGCCACTCCGTCGCCCTCGGCGTCGAAGGCCAAGGAACCGAGCAAGAAGCCGAGCGCATCGGCGTCCGCGTCGTAGCCGTCGATCGAGGCGCTGCGCCGTGAGGTCACATCCGATCCTCGGGCTCCTGGTGGGACTGCCCGTCCTGCTGCTCGTGCTCTTCCCCCTCGGGGGCCTCACCGAGATCGGTGACATCGGACTTCCGACCGTGCCCCTTGCGACGCTCCTGACCCTGCCGATCGATCTGTGGATCCGCGACCTCGCCACCGCCCTCACGGTCGGTGCGGGGCTGATCCTTCTGGTGGCTCCGCAGCCGACTGTCGTCCTGCGCCGGCTCGCGATCGGCAGCGCGGCCGTGTGGCTGGCAGCCCTCGGTGCGCAGCTGGTGCTCACCGTGTCGGAGATCTTCGCCATGTCGTGGTCGCAGCTGGCGGAGCAAGAAGTCCTCGGGTCACTCATCGGCGACCTGATCGCGCGAACGGACCTCGGCCGGGTCATCGTCGCGCAGGGGGTGCTCGTCGCGCTGGCCGTCGTCCTCCTTGTCGCTGCGGGGGACAGGCGGGGAATGCAGGTGGGGGTGTTCGCCGCAGCGGTCGTCGCCGCGTGGCTGCCGGGGCTGACGGGGCATGCAGGGATGGAGCACGGCCATGTAGCCGCCGCCATAGGGCTCGGTCTGCATGTCGTCGCCGCCTCCGCGTGGGTGGGGGGCCTCGTCGCCGTCGCGGTCTACATCGGCACATGCGGGCCAGAGCCCGCTCTCGTTCTCCGACGCTTCAGCACCATCGCGCTGGTCAGCGTGCTGGTCATCGCCGAGACGGGCCTGCTGAACGCCTCCCTGAGGCTCGACGGCCTAGCGGCGCTGGTGACGTCCCCCTACGGGGCCATCATCCTTGCGAAGGTCGCGGTCCTCATCGTGCTCATCGGCTGGGGGAGCCGGCATCGTCGCGCGATCGCCGACGGCTGGGCCGCCGACGAGCGGAGTCCGGGGGCCTCTTCCGCGACCTTCCATCGCTGGGTGTCCTGGGAGGTGCTGTGGATGGGTGCGGTCTACGGACTGTCCATCGCTCTGTCCCGTACCGCGCCGCCGGGCGTCGTGCTCCCCGGCGATCGCCTCGCGACGGGGGCCGTCGTCGCGCTGCTGGTCTGCATCCCCCTGGCGGTGGCCTTCCTTGCTCCGTCTGCCGGTCGAGGGTTCGCCGCCGCCCGCAGGTATCCCGAAACCGTGGCGGTGGCAGGAGTCGTCAGCGTCGTGGTCGCTGCCACGTGGCAGCCCAGTGCGCTGGCCGCGACCACGGTGGGGCTGCAGGTAGCGGCTCTCGTGACCGT
>JBIIJX010000020.1:0-20563 GCA_044233495.1 Candidatus Nanopelagicales bacterium | reverse complement strand
CTGCGCATCCGCCCCTGCGCGTCACCGACGACTACGTCAGCCGCCTCGAGGCCGCCTGCGACCACTACAACGAGCTGCTCGAACCGCTGCGGTCATTCGTCCTGCCCGGCGGCACCCCTGCGGCCGCCCACCTGCATGTCTCCCGCACCGTGGTGCGTCGTGCCGAGCGCTCCACCTGGGCGGCCCTCGACACCTACCACGGCGGCATGAACCCGCTCACCGCGACGTACCTCAACCGGCTGAGCGACCTGCTGTTCATCCTGGCGCGCATCGCCAATGTCGGTGCCGGCGGCGACGTCCTGTGGCAGCCCGGTCTCAACCACTGACGACATACGACGGCCGCCTGTCCCCGTGAGGGCAGGCGGCCGTCGTGTGTCGGTCAGCGGGCGGTGACGGACTTCGCGATGCTGGCGACCTGGATGCGCGTCTCGGCCCGCTTGAGGGCCGATGCCCCGTCCTCACCTCGGTCGCTCTCGGTCTGGAGACGGGCGAGGGCCGACTTCGCCCGGTCGACGTCGATGTCCTCGGACATCTCGGCGACTTCGGCGATCACATTCACCTCGTTGCCTGCCACGGAGAAGAAGCCACCATGCACGGCCACCAGCATGGTCGTGCCGTCGGCCAGGAGGATCCTCAGCGCAGAGCTGTCGACCAGGAGTGCGAGGACCGGCTCGTGGTTGGCGAGGATGCCGATGTCGCCCTCGGGCGTCTTCGCCACGATGGACTTCGCCTCGCCCTCCCACACGGCACGCTCGGCGGAGACCACCGCGACGTTGAGCAGCTTGTCGTCGGCCATCGCAGGCTAGCCCTTCGCCAGCTCGGCTGCGTTGCGCTCGACGTCCTCGATGCCACCGGCCATGAAGAAGGCCTGCTCGGGCAGATGGTCGTAGGTGCCATCGCAGAGAGCCCTGAAGGACGCGATGGTCTCCTCGACCGGCACGAACGAGCCCGGCTGGCCGGTGAAGGCCTCTGCCACGAACATGTTCTGCGACAGGAACCGCTGGATGCGGCGCGCTCGGCCCACGAGGATCTTGTCCTCCTCGGAGAGCTCGTCGATGCCGAGGATCGCGATGATGTCCTGCAGGTCCTTGTAGCGCTGGAGGATCTCCTTGACCCGAGCCGCCACGGCGTAGTGCTCATCGCCGACGTAGCGCGGGTCGAGGATGCGCGACGTGGAGTCGAGCGGGTCCACAGCCGGATAGATGCCGAGCTCGGAGATCGGCCGGCTGAGGACGGTCGTCGCGTCGAGGTGCGCGAACGTCGTGGCCGGGGCCGGGTCGGTGAGGTCGTCCGCAGGGACGTAGATGGCCTGCAGCGACGTGATGGAGTGGCCACGCGTCGAGGTGATGCGCTCCTGGAGCTGGCCCATCTCATCGGCCAGGGTGGGCTGGTAGCCCACGGCCGACGGCATGCGGCCGAGCAGGGTCGAGACCTCGGAGCCGGCCTGCGTGAAGCGGAAGATGTTGTCGATGAACAGCAGCACGTCCTGCTTCTGCACATCGCGGAAGTACTCCGCCATGGTCAGGGCGGTCAGCGCCACACGGAGCCGTGTGCCCGGAGGCTCGTCCATCTGGCCGAAGACCAGTGCCGTCTTGCTGATGACGCCGGACTCGGTCATCTCGAGGAAGAGGTCGTTGCCCTCGCGGGTGCGCTCTCCCACCCCAGCGAAGACCGACACACCGCCGAAGTTCTCGGCGACGCGATAGATCATCTCCTGGATGAGGACGGTCTTGCCGACGCCGGCACCGCCGAACAGGCCGATCTTGCCACCCTTGACGTAGGGGGTGAGCAGGTCGATGACCTTGATGCCGGTCGCGAAGACCTCTGTCTTGGACTCGAGCTGGTCGAAGGCAGGTGCCGAACGGTGGATGCCCCAACGCTCGGTGATCTGCAGTTCGTCCTCGCTCACGTCCAGGGGCTTGCCCAGTGTGTTCCAGACATGACCCTTCGTCACCTCGCCGACGGGCACCATGATCGGGCCGCCGGTGTCACGCACGGCTGCGCCGCGGACGAGGCCGTCGGTCGGCTGCATGGAGATGGCGCGCACCATGTTGTCGCCGATGTGCTGGGCCACCTCGAGGGTCAGCATTCGGGCACCACCGCCCTCGTCGCCCTGATCGAAACTCACCTCGACGGTGAGCGCGTTGTTGAGCTCCGGCATGGCCTCGACGGGGAACTCCACGTCGACGACGGGGCCGGTGACGCGGGCTACTCGCCCGACGCCGGTCGTGGTCTCGGTCGTTGCGGTCATCGTTGTTCCCTCTCCTAGCCTGCTGCACTCAGGGCGTCGGCGCCGCCGACGATTTCGCTGATCTCTTGGGTGATCTCGGCCTGACGGGCCTGGTTTGCTTGCCGCGACAACGACTTGATCATCTCTTCGGCGTTGTCGGTGGCTGACTTCATGGCGCGACGCCGGGCTGCATGCTCCGATGCGGCCGACATCAGCAGGGCGGAGTACACCGTCTGGTCGATGTACTGCGGAAGCAGACCGTCAAGCACGGTCTCCGCATCCGGCTCGAACTCGTAGAGCGCGCTGGGATGCGCGCCCTCGGTGGACTCGACGACCTCATCCACGACCTCCAGCGGGAGGATCCGGCGGATTCGCGCCTCCTGGGCGACCATGGAGGAGAAGTGCGTGTAGACCACGTGGATCTCGTCGACTCCCCCCTCTTCGGTCGGGGTGAGGAACGCCTCGAGGAGGTCGGTGCCGATGCGCTTGGCGTCCGCGTAGGTCGGCTGGTCAGTGAAGCCCGTGTACTGACCACCCATCTCGCGGCCCCGGAAGCGGTAGTAGGAGACTCCCTTGCGACCCACCACGTAGGGCCTCACGGTGATGCCCTTCTCGCGGAGGTTGGTGGCAAGTGACTCAGCCTCCTTGAGCGCGTTCGACGAGTACGCGCCCGCGAGACCTCGATCAGCCGTGATGATCAGAACCGCAGCCATGGTCCGGTTCTCGGCATTGGCCATCAACGGGTGCTTGCGGACGTCAGCCGCTCCCGTCGCCGCGGCGTTGATCGCGGCGTAGAGATGGGTCAGGTACGGCAGCGACGCCTCGAGTCGCTGCTGTGCCTTCACGATGCGCGAGGAAGCAATCAGCTCCATCGCCTTCGTGATCTTCTTGGTCGCCTGGACGGACTTGATCCGCCGCCGGTAGACCCGCAGTTGTGCACCCATGATGCCTAGCCCCGCACCGCCCGCTTGATCTGCGTGGGATCGATCTCCTCGTCGGCAACGGCCTCGACGGGCTCGTCGTTGACGAGGATGGTGCCCGCCGATGTCGTGAACTGGCGCTTGAACTCGTTGATCGATGCCTCGAGCACGCTGACGGTGTCGTCAGAGAGGTCCTTGGTGCTGCGGATCGCCTCGAGGATCTGGGGCTTCGAGCGCTCGATGTAGTCGAGGAACTCGGCATCGAACCGGCGGATGTCCTCGACCGGGACGTTGTCCAGCTGGCCGGTCGTGCCGGACCACACGGACACGACCTCCCGCTCCATGGCCTGGGGCCGGTACTGCGGCTGCTTGAGAAGCTCGACGAGCCGAGCACCACGCTCGAGCTGTGCCTTGGATGCCGCGTCGAGGTCGGAGCCGAAGGCCGCGAAGGCCTCAAGCTCGCGGTACTGGGCGAGGTTGAGACGAAGCCGGCCGGCGACCTTCTTCATGGCCTTCGGCTGAGCGGAGCCGCCGACGCGGGACACCGAGATGCCCACGTTGATGGCGGGACGCACGCCGGAGTTGAACAGGTCGGACTCCAGGAAGCACTGACCGTCCGTGATCGAGATGACGTTGGTCGGGATGAAGGCCGAGACGTCATTCGCCTTCGTCTCGATGATCGGAAGGCCGGTCATGGACCCGCCCCCCATCTCATTGGAGAGCTTGGCGCAGCGCTCGAGCAGACGGCTGTGCAAGTAGAAGACGTCGCCCGGGTACGCCTCGCGGCCCGGGGGGCGACGGAGCAGCAGCGACACCGCACGGTAGGCCTCTGCCTGCTTCGACAGGTCGTCGAACACGATCAGGACGTGCTTGCCGCCATACATCCAGTGCTGGCCGATGGCGGAGCCCGCGTAGGGGGCCAGGTACTTGAAGCCGGCAGGGTCGGAGGCCGGAGCCGCCACGATGGTGGTGTACTCCATCGCGCCGTACTCCTCGAGGGCACCCTTGACCGAGGCGATGGTGGAGCCCTTCTGGCCGATGGCGACGTAGATGCAGCGCACCTGCTTCGTGGGATCACCCGACAGCCAGTTCTCGCGCTGGTTGATGATGGTGTCGAGGCACACGGCGGTCTTGCCGGTCTGACGGTCGCCGATGATCAGCTGGCGCTGACCGCGGCCGATGGCGGTCATGGCGTCGATGGCCTTGATGCCCGTCTGCATGGGCTCGGTGACCGGCTGGCGTTGCACGACGGTCGGCGCCTGCACCTCGAGCGCACGACGGGCCTCTGCCGCAATCGGGCCCAGGCCGTCGATGGGGTTGCCCAGAGGGTCGACTACGCGGCCCATGAAGGCGTCTCCCACCGGAACCGAGAGGACCTCGCCCGTGCGGCGGACGGCCTGGCCCTCCTCGATTCGACTGCCGTCGCCGAGGAGCACCACACCGATCTCGCGGACGTCAAGGTTCAGTGCGACACCCAGGAGACCGCCCTCGAACTCGAGCAGCTCGTTGGTCATGGCCGAGTGGAGACCCTCCACCCGGGCGATGCCGTCACCGGTCTCGATGACGCGGCCGACCTCTTCGCGGGCGGTGCCCGGCGAATACGCCGCGACGTTCCGCTCGATCGCATCCCGGATCTCTTCCGGCCGGATCGTCAGCTCCGTCATGGTGCCCTGCTCTCTTTCTCGGCCCGACGCGCGGGCGTGGTTTGTCTGGTGTCAGTTGCTGTCTTGGCTCAGCCGAGGACTGCCCGGCTTGCTTGGTCCATCCGTGAGGCCACCGTGCCGTCGATGACCTCGTCGCCGATCCGCACGTGCACCCCGCCCAGCACGCTGGGGTCGACGGCGACGTTGAGCCGCACCGTGCGTCCCTTCAGGGTCGACAGTGCCGCCGCGAGTCTCCGCTCCTGCTCGGCATCGAGTGCCGCAGCCACGCGCACCTCGGCGACGACGCGCTCGCGCTGCTGCGCGGCCAGGTGGCAGAGCTCGTCGATGACTGCGTCGATCCGACGGCCGTGCAGGTGGCCGACGGCGTACTGCAGAACCTCCCGAGTCACGGCCGTCGTCCTGCCCCCGAGGAGATCGCCGACGATGGAGGCCTTCGTTGCCGCGGTCTGCGACGGGTCCGTCAGCGCCATCTGCAGCGCTGGTGAGGAGTCGACCGCCCGCCCGAAGAGGAACAGCTCCTCCTCCGTGGCGTCGAGAGTGCCCGAGGAGTCGGCGACGGCGAAGGCCGCTTGATCCGCGAGCTGCTCGATGGAGAGCAGCAGGTCGAGGTCGCTCGCCCACCGACGCCCGGTGACGAGGACCAGGATGTCGATCGCCAGCGCGCTCACCCGACCGCCGAAGACCTGGCGCACCAGGGCCTCGCGGACCGAGAGCGGCTGGCCGGAGTCGGCCAGGATGTTGCGCAGCTGGGTCTCGGAATCGAGGACCCCGGCGGCGGCGAAGAGCTCGCCCGGCAGCCTGTCGAAACCGGCGTCGCCGCGGCGGGCATCGAGCCCCTCGCGGCACGCCCTCAGGCTCTCCCGGCTGGAACCGATCATTGCTGGGCGCTCCCCCTGGATGCAGCCTGGCGCTCCAGGTCGCTGATGAAGGCGTCGACGGTGGCCCGCACCCGGGAGTCATCGGTGAGCGCCTGTCCCACGACCTTGCCGGCGAGGGACACGGCGAGCTCGCCGATCTGGTGGGTGAGGGCCGCAGTCGCCTGCGACCGCTCGGCTGCGATCTGCGCCTCAGCCTGCGCAGTGACGGCCTGCGCCGCTGCGCGCGCCTCGGCGCGGGCCTCCTCGATCATCGATGAGCGATCCGCCTGGGCCTGAGTCCGAATGGCTGCCGCCTCCTCGCGCGCGGCCGCCAGCTGCTGCCGGTACTGCTCGGCCAGCATGTTCGCCTCGGCCTCGGCCTTGGCCGCCCGCTCGATGCCGCCCTCGATCGCGTCGGAGCGCTCGGCGAGCGTCCGCTTGATGTTGGGCAGCGCGAACTTGGCGAGACCGCCGAAGACGATCAGGAAGGCGATGATCCCGATGATCAGTTCATCGATCGGCACGGCGAGGACCGAGGGCATCTCCTCGCCGCCCTCGCCTCCCGCAGCAGACACTGCAGCCTGCGCCGCAGCAATGACGTTAATCACGACGGTGACCTTTCGATGTCAGTCAGTTGATCGAGACGGGGTGACGATCACGGACCGAAGACGAAGGGGGCGACGAAGCCGATCAGGGCCAGCGCCTCGGCGAGCGCGAAGCCGAGGATCATGTTCTGGCGAATGACGCCGTAGGCCTCGGGCTGACGCGCGATGGCCTGCACGCCCTGACCGAAGATGATGCCGATGCCGACACCGGGACCGATGGCTGCGAGGCCGTAGCCGATCGAGCCGAGCGAGCCGGTGACTTCCGCGAGAAGCGACATGTCGATTCCTTTGCTTTCCTGGCCGGCGGTCGATCCGCCGGTCTGGGGGTCTGTGTGCTCCGTGCTATTCGGTTGTGGGCACCCGGGCGCTGGGGCCCGGGAGTCGTACGGTCAGTGCTCGGGGTGCAGCGCGCCCGCGATGTAGACGGCCGCGAGGAGGGTGAAGATGTAGGCCTGAAGCGCCTGGATCAGCGCCTCGAAGCCGGTCAGAGCGACCGCCACGGTGAACGAGGCGGCAGAGCCGAGCAGACCGATCACGCTGGCGCTCAGCAGGTAGAAGGCGGCGATGCTGAAGGTGGCGATCAGCAGGTGGCCGGCGAACATGTTGGCGAAGAGACGGATGGCGTGGGTCGCGGGCCGCACGATGAGGTTGGAAAGGAACTCCAGCGGAGCAAGCAGGACGTACATCGCCTTGGGCACACCGGGCGGGAAGAGCAGGTTCTTGAAGAACCCGAAGAAGCCCTGGCGGTAGATGCCGATCGGCACCCATGTCACGTAGACGATGAGCGCGAAAGCGACCGGGATGGCGAAGATCGACGTGACCGGAATCTGCGCGAAGGGCACGATGCCCATGAAGTTCGTCAGCCACACCAGGAAGAAGAACGAGAACAGGAACGGGACGAACTTGTCGCCGTCCTTGCCGATGGTGTCGCGGGCGATGCCGTCGCGGATGAACAGATAGGCCATCTCGCCGACGTTCTGGGCCCCGCGGGGCACGAGCTTGGGCTTGCGGAACGCGTAGATGAAGAACGCGAGGATGATCGCCACGACGATGAACAGCAGGATCGTGACTTTTGTGATGTGGAACTCGAGGTTGCCGATGGTGAAGGCGGCAACCTCGTCGAAAAGGAAGATCTCCGCGCCCGGTGCGGGGAAACCGCAGCCGGAGTTGAGGTGGCAGTCCAGTCCTCCGGACGCGACCACAGCTTCAGCAGACACCAGGCTCCTCCATGCCCCATCCGGACGTCACTACGTCGTGCATATTCATGAGTCGAGCTGCTCTTGACGCTTGCGGTCCTCGCGCTCCTCGTGCCTAAGGCTGGCGAAGACCAGGTAGTACGACAGGGCGAGGCCGACGATCGCACCGATGGCCATCAGCAGCGCCCGGTGTCCGACCCACAGCGACACCAGCCAGCCGAGGCCGGTGTACAGGAGCAGGCCAGTGATCAGACGACTGCTGGTGGCCCACGCGGAGTTGGACATCCTCCGGGCGTCGTCCATCGTGACCGTCCGACCTCGCGCGCCCGAACGGTACCAGCCACCGCGAGCGCGGGTCGCCTCGGGGGCGCTCACGTGCCGCTCCCCGGGTCGACGTACAGCACCTTGGTGCGGGAGAAGACCCAGACCTCCACGAGGGTCCATGCGAGGGTGCAGGCGACGATGACGCCCGCGAAGACCTTGGGTGCGAAGAACGTGGCGTCCTGGAGCACCAGGAGGAGGATCAGGAGCACCCCGATCTTGACCAGGTAGAGCGCCATCGCGACCATCATGGCGTTCTGCGGGTTGTTCTTCAGGACGGCTCCCAGGACGAGCTGGCCGACGCTGAAGAAGACCAGGACGATGAGGGTGCCGAGGACTCCCGCGATCAGGCCCTGCGAGCTTGCCACCACCGCGCCGATGACGGTGCCCACGAAGCCCACGAGCAGCGTGGCCACCCCTGCGCTGCGCAGCATCAGGGCGTCGATCGAAGGCACGTATGGACGCTATCGCACTCTCACGAGAGCGCCCACACCAGTGCTGACGGCTCCGCCGTGGCCTTGGTCACGAATTCGGATCCGCGCCCGGGGCCGCCGACCGAGGAGAACAGCGGTCCCACACCGCCCGGGAGCCTCAACCCACCCGGCCGCTGTCGATCCGCTGAACCGGCGATTGCGCCCCGCGACCCGGTCGACGCACGGCCACCACGAGGACCCCGAGCCCCACGACGAAGAAGGCCGCCGCGTAGACCAGCGGCACGAAGGCCATCAGCACGGCGCTCCCGGCGATGAGTGCGGTCCAGGCGTACATGAGGACCACAGCCCGGACCTGCGAGTGACCCATCTCGAGCAGGCGGTGGTGCAGGTGCTGCTTGTCCGGGGCGAAGGGGTTGCGTCCGGCCCTCGTGCGCCGGATGACGGCGAGAAGGAGATCCACCAGGGGAACGGCCATGACCGCGACGGGAAGCAGGACCGGCAGCAGTGCCGGGAACAGCGCACCACCGGCGACGGCGCTGGGGTCGACCTGCCCGGAGAGCGTGATCGTGCCCGCCGCCAGGAGCAGACCGAGCATCATCGAGCCGGTGTCGCCCATGAAGATCCTGGCCGGGAAGAAGTTGTTCGGCAGGAACCCCAGGGTCACGCCCACGAGCAGCACCGACACCAGGGTGGCCAGCGTCGCCCGCTCGAACCCCAGCTCCACCGACAGCAGGTAGGAGTATGCGAAGAAGGCACCCGCTGCGACCAGCACGATGCCGGCTGCGAGCCCGTCGAGTCCGTCGATGAAGTTGATCGCGTTGATGCTGATGAGGACGATCAGGACCGTGAACAGCACGCTGGTCACCGGGTCGAGCACGAAGGTGCCGCCGATGGGGAGCCAGATGATGGCGATGCCCTGGAAGGCCATCACTCCCGCGGCGAGCACCTGCCCGGCCAGTTTGGTCGGCGCGTCGAGCCCCCACTTGTCGTCGACGATGCCCAGGGCGACGATGATGGCGATCCCGGACAGCAGCGCCACCGCCGTGTTCGTGCCCTCGAATACCGACCTCATCATGGGCAGCTTGCTGGCGAGCAGCAGCCCAGCCAGGACTCCACCCATCATCGCCAGCCCCCCCAGACGTGGAGTCGGCTGGTCGTGGACGTCGCGATCGCGGACCTCGGCCATGAATCCGTACCTGATGGCCAGCCTGCGCACCGGAGGGGTCAGCAGGTACGTGACCGCCGCGGCGGCCAGCAGGCACAGCAGGTACTCGCGCATGCGAGAGTCAGCTCCGGGGGTACGCCGGGTTGGCTGTCACGAGAGTGGAGACCTCGGCCGCGATGGCGGCGGCATCGGTGCCGTCGGCATCCCGCACCGCCCGCCCGATGAGCCGGGCGATGGTCGCCATCTCCGGGACGCCCATACCCTGCGTCGTGACCGCAGGCGTGCCGACGCGGATGCCGGAACCCTTCGACGGAGGCTCGGGGTCGTAGGGAATGGCGTTCTTGTTGAGTGTGATGCGAGCGGCGTCGCACCGTGTCTCTGCAACGTCACCAGTGACCCCGGCACCTCGGATGTCGATCAGAGCCAGATGGGTGTCGGTGCCGCCGCTCACCGGACGCATGCCCTCCTCCGCGAGGCCGGCAGCGAGAGCCTGGGCGTTGGCGATCACCTGCGTGGCGTACGCCTGGTAGGCCGGGGTCGCGGCCTCCTTGAGCGCGACGGCCTTGGCCGCAACCGCGTGCATGAGCGGGCCGCCCTGCATCATCGGGAACACCGCCTTGTCGATCTTGGCAGCGTGCTCCTCCTTGCAGAGGATCATGCCGCCGCGTGGACCGCGCAGCACCTTGTGCGTCGTGAACGTGACGACGTCGGCGTACGGAACAGGACTGGGGATCGCCTTGCCCGCTACGAGGCCGATGAAGTGGGCGGCATCGACCATGAGGACGGCACCGACCTCGTCGGCGATCTCGCGGAAGGCCGCGAAGTCAATCAGCCGCGGGTACGCAGTGGCCCCGGCGATGATCATCTTGGGGCGCCGCTCCCGTGCGATCGAGCGGACCTCGTCGTAGTCGATGAGCTCGGTGTCCTCGCGGACCCCGTAGGAGGCGATGTCAAACCACTTGCCCGAGAAGTTCACCTTCGATCCGTGCGTGAGGTGCCCGCCGTGCGCGAGGCTCATGGCCATCACCGTGTCGCCGGGCATGACGAAAGCGCCATAGGCGGCAAGGTTCGCGCTGGCGCCGCTGTGCGGCTGGAGATTGGCGTGCTCGGCACCGAACAACTCCTTGGCGCGGTCGATGCCGATGTTCTCGGCTCGGTCGACGTCGGCGCAGCCGCCGTAGTAGCGCCGGTCCGGGTAGCCCTCCGCGTACTTGTTGCTCAAGGTCGACCCGAGCGCCGCCAGGACCGCCGGCGACGTGAAGTTCTCGCTGGCGATCAGTTGGAGGCCGCTTCGCAGTCGCTCGAGCTCATCGAGAATGATCGAGGCGATCTGCGGGTCCTCCGCCTGCAGCTGCGCGAAATCCGGCCCCCAGAACGGCGTGCTGTCCATACTCTTCCTCTGCTTCCCCTGCGGAGATGTCGTGCGGAACTATCGTGCGGGACTGTCGTGCGGTTCGCGCCGTTGAGGGCGACCACACCCGCGTAGCGCTCACCACTCTACGGGGTGACCGGCGGATCATCGTGGACGATGGTGGGGCAGCGACGTGTGAGTTCCTCGGCGGTCACCGTCCCGGGACGCACGATGCGCGGTGGCTCGCCCGTGGCGTCGACGATGGTGCTTGCCACGGGAGAATCCTGCGCCAGCGCTCCGGCGTCGAGGGCCAGGGAGACGGACCCTCCCATCTGGGACAGGGCATCGTCGACGTCGGTGGGCGCGGCGAGACCGGGGAGATTGGCCGTCGTGACGGCGAGCGGACCAGTGGCCGCGAGCAGTCCGAGGGCGACCGGGTGCAGCGGCATGCGCACCGCCAGCGGCGCATCGGCAGGCATGTCCCAGGCGAGCGTCGTCTGCGGCGACAGCAGCAGAGTCAGCGGACCTGGCCAGAACGACTCCATCAGGATCCTCGCCGCATCGCTGACTCGCGACGCGATACCGGCCACCGTGGCCCGGCTGCCGACCATGACCGGAAGAGGGGCGTACTCGTCATACCCCTTCGCGTCCCGCAGGGCAGCAAGTCCGCGCGAGGAGAACGCATCGGTGGCGATCGCGTAGACCGACTCGGTCGGGATGACGACGAGATCACCGCGTCGCACTGCCGCGAGCGCTGCGGCCACCGCAGGCTGGCGGCGCTCTCCGTCGGCGCAGGCGATGCGCTGGGTCACGGTGCACCGATCCTGCGGGCCAGGGTGAAGCGAGGCAGACCGTTCAGGTCGATGCGGTCGACCGCACGACCGAAGACGGGAAGCCCGACTGCTCCACCTGAGGCTCGCACTACGTCGTCGTCGGCGACGACGGCGTCGACGACAGCAGGAACCCCGATGGCACCGGCCTTGGGTCCCTGCACATCGGCGTGCTCGATCACGAGCAGGCCGCCGGGGCGCAGCAGGAGGGCGGCTGAGCGAACGACCCCGCGGACGACGTCGAGTCCGTCGACCCCTCCGTACAGGGCCACTGGCGGCTCATGGTCGCGCACCTCGGGCTCGCGCGGCACCATGGCCGACGGGATGTACGGCGGATTGCTCGCAACCACCGCGACCGTGCCCCGAAGTCCCTGGAGCACTCCCCCGGCATCTGCGACCGTCGTGGCATCCGCATGATGCACGGTGACCGTCGACCCGACCGAGCGGATCTGCTCGGCGTGGGCGTCCACGTTGCGGCGCGTCCACACCACCGCATCGTCGTCGAGCTCCACCGCATGCACCTCGCTTCCGGGGCACTCCGTGGCGAGCGCGATGGCGATGGCTCCACTGCCGGAGCACAGGTCGACCGCGACGCGGGCGTCCGTCTCCTGCAGCGCGCGCAACGCCGCCTCCGTCACGAGTTCGGTCTCAGGGCGCGGGATGAAGACCCCCTGGCCCACCTGGAGCTCCAGGTGACGGAACGCCGCTGTTCCCATGATGTGCTGAAGCGGGACCCGACTGAGCCGAAGCGCCAGCACCTGCTCGATGCGCACCTTCTGCTCGTCGCTGATGACGTCGAGGAGGAACAGCCGGGTGCGCGGCACCTGCAGCACGAAGGCCACGATCTCCGCGGCATCGACCGCGGGCGACGGGACGCCCGCACGTTGCAGGCGCCACTCGGCGTCGACCAGGACATCACGCACGGTGGTGCGCGATCCGAGAGTCTGGCCGTCCCCCCACGACTCGCTCACGTCGGCGACTCGCTCAGCCTGCTGGCCTGATCGGCCTCGACGCACGCGTCGATGACGGCATCGAGTTCCCCGTCGAGGACCTGGTCGAGGTTGTAGGCCTTGAATCCGACCCGGTGGTCGCTGATTCGGTTCTCCGGGAAGTTGTAGGTGCGGATCCGCTCGCTGCGATCCACCGTGCGCACCTGCGATCGCCGTGCATCGGACGCCTCACGTGCCGCCTGCTCCTGGGCTTCTGCGAGCAACCGCGCCCGCAGGATGCGCATCGCCGACTCCTTGTTCTGCAACTGGCTCTTCTCGTTCTGGCACGAGACGACGACACCGGTCGGCAGGTGGGTGATGCGGACAGCGGAATCGGTCGTGTTCACTGACTGACCGCCCGGCCCCGACGAGCGGTACACGTCGATGCGAAGGTCGTTCGGGTCGACGATCACGTCGACTTCCTCCGCCTCGGGAAGGACGAGCACCCCCGCAGCCGACGTGTGAATGCGCCCCTGCGACTCGGTCACGGGCACACGCTGGACCCGGTGCACCCCGCCCTCGAACTTCAGGCGCGCGAACGGGGCACGCCCGGGCTCGGGCACTCCCTTGGCCTTCATCGCGATGGAGATCCCCTTGAACCCACCGAGGTCGGACTCGACGGAGTCGATCACCTGGGGAGTCCAGTTCTGGCGCTCGGCATACCGCATATACATGCGCGCCAGATCACCGGCGAAGAGCGCGGACTCCTCGCCACCCTCCCCCGCCTTGATCTCGACGATGACGTCCTTGTCGTCCATGGGGTCGCGCGGCAGCAGCAGGGTCGTCAGCCGCTCCGCAGCCGCATCCCGACGCCGTTCCTGTGCCTCGGCCTCCGTCGCGAACTCCGGATCGGCTGCGACGAGCTCCTCCGCGGCCTGGAGGTCCGCACAGGCGCCCAGCCATTCGCGGTAGGCAGCCACGACCGGGCCGAGCTCGGCGAAGCGCCGGCCAAGGCGTCGGGCCGCGGCCTGATCGCCGTGCACAGCCGGATCGGCGAGACGTGCCTCGACGTCGGCATACTCGGCGACCAGCTCAGCGCACGACTCGAACATGGCTGCTGCCTCCCTCACATCGTCTGCCGGCTGCGCTGTGTCCACGTGAACGCCGTGGACGAGAAATGCCCCGGGCGCCGGCCTGGGGCCTGCCGCGTGACGGGGGAGACACGCGGCAGGCGCCGAACCGGCGCCCGGGGCAGTGAAGCTACTTGTCGGCCTTCTTGCCGTAGCGAGTCTCGAACTTGGCGACGCGGCCACCGGTGTCGAGGATCTTCTGCTTGCCCGTGTAGAACGGGTGGCACTGCGAGCAGACGTCGGCGTGGATCACGCCGTTCTTCGCCGTGCTGCGCGTGGTGAACGTCGCCCCGCAGGTGCAGGTGACGGTCGTCTCCCCGTAGGCGGGGTGGATGTCAGCCTTCATGGTTTCCTCTCGTGGCTCCGGGTCGACCCCCAGGCTGGGCAGTCGTGAACCGGAGCCTGTCAAGTATGCCACCGCATCCTCCCGGACGTGACATCAGCCGGGAGGATGCGGCGGACCGGTCAGTCGTCGTCGCCGGAACCGTTCACGGCGGGGGTCGTCTTCTGCACCTGGAGCAGGAACTCCTGGTTGCTGGTGGTCTCGCGCAGTTTGGTCAGCAGGAGCTCGATCGACTGCTGCTGATCGAGCGCGTGGAGCACACGGCGCAGCTTCCAGACGATCTTGAGCTCCTCGTTCGACATGAGGAGCTCCTCCTTGCGCGTGCCCGACGCGTCGACGTCGACAGCGGGGAAGACGCGCTTGTCGGCGAGGCGCCGATCGAGCTTGAGCTCCATGTTCCCGGTGCCCTTGAACTCCTCGAAGATGACCTCGTCCATGCGCGACCCGGTCTCGACGAGGGCCGTGGCGAGGATCGTCAGCGAGCCGCCGTCCTCGATGTTGCGCGCGGCGCCGAAGAATCGCTTCGGCGGATAGAGCGCCGTGGAGTCGACACCGCCGGAGAGGATGCGGCCCGACGCAGGAGCGGCCAGGTTGTACGCACGTCCCAGGCGCGTCATGGAGTCGAGCAGCACCACGACGTCGTGGCCGAGCTCGACGAGTCGCTTGGCTCGCTCGATCGACAGCTCCGCAATGATCGTGTGATCCTCGGCGGGCCGGTCGAAGGTGGAGGCGATCACCTCGCCCTTCACCGACCGCTGCATGTCGGTGACCTCCTCCGGGCGCTCGTCCACGAGCACCACCATGAGGTGCACCTCGGGGTTGTTGGTGACGATGGCGTTGGCGATCGCCTGGAGCACCATCGTCTTGCCCGCCTTGGGCGGCGACACGATCAGGCCGCGTTGGCCCTTGCCGATCGGCGCGACGAGATCGATGACCCGGGTGGTGAGGTTCGCGGGAGTCGTCTCGAGCCTGAGCCGGTTCTGGGGGTACAGGGGCGTCAGCTTGGAGAACTCGGGTCGATTGCGGGCCGCCTCCAGGGGGCCGCCGTTGACGGTGTCGATGCGCACGAGCGGCGCGAACTTCTCACGGCGCTCACCGTCCTTCGGCTGCCGAGTGGCACCGGTGATGGCATCGCCCTTGCGCAGCCCGTTCTTGCGCACCATG
Organism: Candidatus Nanopelagicales bacterium; assembly: GCA_044233495.1. Classification (GTDB taxonomy): domain Bacteria; phylum Actinomycetota; class Actinomycetes; order S36-B12; family S36-B12; genus UBA10649. The sequence continues at coordinate 5,424 of JBIIJX010000020.1, read as the reverse complement.
GCCAAGGACACGTAGAGGTCGTTCGGACCCGGCAGGTATCCGCTGGTGCGGACGAAGGCGTAGTTGTCCATCACGTCGAGGATCCCTGCCACAGGAACCAGCACGTCGTCCTCGCTGATCTCCAGGTCGGCATCGCTGTAGCCCCCGCCACTGCGCTGCCGATCACGACGATCGCGGAAGCGATCGCGCCCGCGTCGCCTGCGATTGCGGCCGCCGCCGTCGTCCGAGAAGTCATTGCCGCCCCGATCGTTCCCGCCCCGGTCGTTCCCGCCCCGGTCGTTGCCGCCGCGGTCGTTGCCACCCCGGTCGTTCCCGCCGCGATCGTTCCGGTCACCGCGGTCGTTGCCGCCGCGATCGTTCCGGTCACCGCGGTCGTTGCCGCCGCGATCGTTCCGATCTCCGCGGTCGTTGCCACCGCGATCACCGCGATCGTTCCGGTCACCGCGGTCGTTGCCGCCGCGATCGTCGCGATCGGCAGCGGGGGTCTGCTCGGCGGCCCGCTCGCGCGGGGCCCGGGAACCACCACCGCCCTGCCGGTCGGAGATGGCGGCGACGAGGTCGCCCTTGCGCATACCGCTCGCACCGGGGATGCCCATCTGCTGGGCCAACTGCTTCAGTTCCGGGAGCAGCATGCTCGACAGGCCCTTGCCCTTGGCGGACGTCGCACCTGTCGTGTCAGTTTCCGTCACGTGGATTCCTTCGATTCGCCCTCACGTGGGAGGGGTGAGGTCCAGCCCCCCACGGGTTGGGGGGCGGGGCACCCGCCTCAGCCCTGCACGACGGCCCGGATTCGGCCGATGTCGTGGCAGCTGGCGGGGGTGCGTCCTGCACTCGTGCCTCGGGACCCGGGAGGATCCAGCACCTCAGGACATGAGGAGAGTACCACCGGGGTCAGGCAGGGGGCAGCAGCGGGACCTCTCGCGCGCCCGACGACGACACCGGGACCTCGCGGACGATCCACTCCGCGGTGTCGATCCCGGCCATGGCCTCAGCCGACGTCGCGTCAGCGAAGGCCAGGACGGAGGGACCCGCTCCGGAGATGACCGCGGGGACGCCCGACTCGCGCAGCAGGGCGACGAGGTCGAGCGATGCCGGGTAGCACGTGGCTCGGCTGCGCTGGTGGATCCGATCGGTCGTGGCAGCCATGAGCCGGGCCGGGTCGACCGTCATAGCGTGGACGAGGAGGGCAGTCCGCGCGATGTTCGCCGTGGCATCGCGCAGGGAGACCGAGTCGGGCAGCATCGTGCGCGCTTCGGCCGTGGACAGCTCGTCGGACGGGACCAGGATCACCGGCCTGATGTCCGGATGGGGTTCCATGCGGGTGACATCGCCCCGGCCGTCGTCGTCGACCCAGGCCACCGTGAACCCGCCATGGAGCGCCGCAGCCACATTGTCCGGGTGCGACTCACGCTCCAGGGCCAGCTGCAGGACATCGTCGTCGGTCAACCGATCACGACCGTCGACCACCATCGCTCGAGCGAGCACTATGCCCCCGACGATCGCAGCTGCCGACGAGCCGAGTCCGCGTCCGTGCGGGATGGAGTTGATGCACCGAAGGACGAATCCGGGCACATCGACACCGAGGCGCTCGAAGGCCGCCCGCATCGACTGAACGACGAGGTGCCCTTCGTCGAGCGGCAGGGAGCCCTCGCCCTCGCCCGAGACCTCGACCAGCACTCCCGCGTCGTCCGTGACCATCGCCACGAGGTCGTCGAAGACCCCGAGGGCCAGGCCCGCGCAGTCGAATGCGGGACCGAGGTTGGCACTGGTGGCTGGGACGACGACTCGCACAGCCTCCCGGCGCAGGCTCGGCATCAGTCCACCAGTCCCAGCACGCGTGCAGCAGCGTCCGTCTCGACCGGCACGACGATGGGGTCGGCTGCGCCCTCCAGGGCCCACTGGGGATCCTTCAGCCCGTTCCCGGTCAAGGTGCACACCACGACCTGACCGCGATCAAGCTCACCTGCCGCGTGCTTCTTCAGGACTCCGGCGACGCTCGCCGCGCTTGCGGGCTCGCAGAACAGGCCCTCGCTCGCGGCGAGCAGCCGATAGGCGTCGAGGATCTCGTCGTCGGTGACGGCGTCGATCGCTCCCCCACTGTCGTCGCGCGCCTGCTCGGCCTGCTGCCACGATGCGGGATTGCCGATCCGAATGGCCGTGGCAATGGTCTCCGGCCGGTCAACACGCTGCCCGAGGACGATCGGTGCCGCGCCGGCCGCTTGGAACCCCCACATGCGGGGGCGAGCCTGGGCGATTCCGTCCGTGGCGTACTCCACGTACCCCTTCCAGTACGCCGTGATGTTGCCCGCGTTGCCCACGGGGAGCGCATGGATGTCCGGGGCGCGGCCGAGCTGATCGACGACTTCGAAGCTCGCCGTCTTCTGCCCCTCGATGCGCGCCGGATTGACACTGTTCACGAGCTCCACGGGGTAGCGGTCGGCGAGGTCGCGGGCGACGTTGAGGCAGTCGTCGAAATTGCCGTCGACCTGCAGGAGCGTCGCTCCGTGCACGATCGCCTGGGCCAGCTTGCCCATCGCGATCTTGCCCTGCGGTACGAGCACGGCGCAGCGCATGCCCGCCTTGGTGGCGTACGCCGCAGCACTGGCCGAGGTGTTGCCCGTCGAGGCACAGATGACGACCCGCGCACCGGCTTCGGCCGCCTTGGAGATGGCCATCGTCATGCCGCGGTCCTTGAACGAACCCGTGGGGTTGGCGCCGTCGTACTTCAGCCAGACCTCGCAACCGGTCATCTCGCTGATGGTGCACGCATAGACGAGAGGGGTACCTCCCTCGCGCAGCGTCACGATGGGCGTGGCGTCCGTCACCGGGAGCCGATCGCGATACTCCTCGATGAGCCCGCGCCAGACGTGTGCCATGTCTATGCCCCGGCCTCGCCCTCGACGCGCATGACGCCCAGCACGGCCTTCACCTCGGGCATGCTGCGCAGGTGCTCGACCGTGCGCTCGAGGTCCTCCTCGCCGGCCAGATGCGTGCGCACCACGAGCCCGGCGTTGTCGCCGTGGCCGTCCTGCCGCACGACCTGGATGCTCACACCGTGCTGCGCGAACGCGGCGGCGATCGCAGCGAGGACACCCGGACGATCGGCGACGTCGAGGTTGACGTAGAAGCGCGTGCGGGCCGCGGAGATCGGCAGGACCGGCAGGCCGGCGTAGGTGCTCCGCGACGGGCCGATCGACCCGGTGACGCGATTGCGGGCGGCTACGACGACGTCACCCAGGATGGCCGACGCCGTGGGCACGCCTCCTGCGCCCCGGCCGTAGAACATCAGCTCGTCAGCGGCCTCGGCCTGCACGAACACGGCGTTGAAGGCCAGTCGCACGGAGGCCAGGGGATGCGATCGCGGCACCATCGTCGGGTGCACCCGCACGATCACGCCCGCATCGCCCGGCACCCGCTCGGCGATCGCGAGCAGCTTGATGACGAAACCCATCGCCTGGGCTGCGCGGACGTCCTCGGCGGTGACCTGCGAGATGCCCTCGCAGTACACGTCGTCGATCGTCACGGGGGTGTGGAAGGCGAGCTCGGCGAGGATGGCGGCCTTGGCCGCCGCATCGTGGCCGTCGATGTCGAGCGACGGATTGGCCTCGAGGTACCCGAGGGCCCGCGCCTCGTCGAAGATCTCCTGATAGGAGCAGCCCTCCTCGTCCATCTTGGTCAGCATGTAGTTGGTCGAGCCGTTGACGATGCCCATGACCTTGGTCACGCGGTCGCCGGCAAGCGATTCGCGGAGCGGCCGCAGCAGGGGAATGGCGCCTGCGACCGACGCCTCGAAGAAGAGATCGACGCCGGACTGAGCAGCGGCCTCCTGCAGCTCGGCCCCGTGCGCGGCCAGGAGCGCCTTGTTCGCCGTCACGACGGACGAGCCCGCCGCCATGGCCTCGAGGATGAGCGTCCGAGCAGGCTCGATGCCGCCCATGAGCTCGACCACGATGTCTGCGCCCGAGCGGGCGACAGCCGCGGCGTCGTCGGTGAACACCGACGGGTCGATCCCCTCACGCGGGTTCTCCGGGTCGAGGGCCGCGACGGCGACGAGCTGGAGGCGAGCGCCCACGCGCGGAGTGAGGTCCGCCTCGGTCGCGTTGAGCAGTCGGCCCACCTGGGCGCCGACGGTGCCCGCACCGAGAAGGGCGACGGTGATGACGCGATCGGGGTCCACGAGGGGGGCATTCACGGGCACAGCCTCTCAGGTCGCGGGCGCCCGCCGGACACCACCACCCGACACGGCACATGATTCCGCCCCTCTGCCCCGGGACTCCCCCGTGGTGCCCCCCACTCGGAGGACATCGCCGGCCAGGGATCGGCGCGTCGCAGCCGGTTCAGACCTGATGACCACAGAATTGCGCTCAGGTCCGGAGTCGGCCGGCGCCTGTGAAGGAGGAGCCATGTCTCTCACCGCTCGCAAGCTCGTGGCGGAGTTCGTCGGCACATTCATGCTCGTCTTCCTCGCCGTGGGCGCGGCCATCTTCGGCATCGCGACTGTCGTCGGCGTCGATGGCAAGGGGCCCGGATCCGGTGTGCTCGGTGTGGCCTTCGCCTTCGGACTCGTGCTCTTCGCGGTGGCCTACGCCTTCGGCCCGGTGTCCGGCGGTCACGTGAACCCCGCCGTCACCCTCGCGATGCTCCTGGGCCGACGCATGCCCGCAAAGGAGGCTGTCGGGTACTGGATCGTGCAGTTCCTGGCGGCCATCGTCGCTGCTGCGGTGCTGAAGCTGTTCGTGTCCTCCTTCGGCGTCACTGACTACACCGGCGGTCTTGGCACGAACAGCTACGACAACGGTGCCATCAACCTGCCGGGCGCCTTCGTCCTCGAGATGCTCCTGACGGCGGCCTTCGTGCTGGTGATCCTGCTCGTCACCGAGCGCGTCGCCGCACCTGGTTTCGCCGGAGCCGCGATCGGCTTCACGCTCGCGCTCGTGCACATCGTCGGGATCCCGCTCACGGGCACGTCCGTCAACCCGGCGCGTTCGTTCGGCCCCGCCCTGCTCAACGGCGGTGACTCACTCGCGCAGGTCTGGCTGTTCATCCTCGCGCCGCTCGTCGGCGCGCTGATCGCGGTCGCGGTGTGGAAGGTCGTCCGCACGGACGCTGAGGAGCCGGCGAAGCTCGTGGCCGGCTCCGAGCGCGAGTAGGGCGCGGGTAGGGCGCGAGTAGCACATCGCCCACGGCCCAGCGGGATTCGACGGGGTCAGGCGCCCGGATCGAGAGCCAGCAGGTCGTCGACGGTCTCGCGACGCAGCACCACGGTGGTGGCTCCCCCGCGTGCCGACACCACCGCCGGACGGGGCAGGTAGTTGTAGTTCGACGCCATGGACCTGCAGTACGCGCCAGTGGCTGCCACCGCGAGGAGATCGCCGGGCACCACGTCGGACGGCAGCCACGCGTCACGGACGACGATGTCACCGG
>JBIIJX010000168.1:0-5490 GCA_044233495.1 Candidatus Nanopelagicales bacterium | reverse complement strand
GCCACCACGGCGCGGGGCTCCATGTAACCGGCGATGATGCGCTGGTTCACGAAGCGCCGCTTGATCACGACGTCGGCGTTGGCCGTGGCCTCGGCGTAGCCTCCGCCGAGGTCGTAGACGTAGCTCGTGTTGTTCGCGGCAGCGTCGTGCACGAGGGCGCTGCCCGGTGCCATGGCGTCGACCATGTTGACCACGGCCGGCAGCGGCTCGTACTCGACCTCGACGGCGGCGATCGCGTCTTCGGCCAGAGCGGCGCTCGTCGCGAGGACGACGGCCACGACATCGCCGACATGGCGCACCTTGTCGCCGGTGAGCGCCGGGAACGGCGGCATGACGGTGTCGTCGGTGACCGGCCAGACGCACAGGACGTTCGCGTTCATGTCGCCGAGGCTCGCGGCGTCGTATGCGCCCACCACGCCGGGCATGGCCAGCGCGGCGGAGAGGTCGATCTTCGCGATGCGCGCGTGCGCCATCGGGCTGCGCACGAGGCCCATGTGGACCGCTCCGGCGAGCTGGATGTTGTCAGTCCAGTTCGTGCGCCCGTGGAGGAGCTTGGCGTCCTCCTTGCGACGGATGGGCCGGCCGATCGCGGTCCCGGTCTCCAGGATGTCGGTCACTTGGTGCCCCCCATGAGGTCAGCGGCGTACTGAACGGACTTCACGATGTTGTGGTACCCGGTGCAGCGGCAGAGATTGCCGTGGAGACCATCGCGGATCTCGTCCTCCGTCGGATTCGGGTTCTCGGCCAGCAGGTCCACCGCGGACATCACCATGCCCGGTGTGCAGTAGCCGCACTGAAGGCCGTGGCACTCCTTGAAGGCCGTCTGCACGGGATGCCAGTCGTCGCCGGTCGCGAGCCCCTGGATCGTGGTGACCTCGCATCCGTCGGCCTGTACGGCCAGGAGGCTGCATGACTTGATGCTGCGGCCGTCGAGCAGGACGGTGCATGCGCCGCAGTTGCTGGTGTCGCACCCCACGACCGTTCCGACCTTGCCGATGTCGTTGCGGAGCCAGTGGACCAGGAGGGTGCGTGGTTCGACGTCCGAGTCGTACCGGGTCCCGTCGACCGTGACGGAGATGTGCTGCATCCGTTCCCCAATCTCGCGTGCGTGGAAGGCCCGTGAGGAGGACCTGTGATGGAGATCACGTTAGGCGGGAAGCTGTGGGCCTGGAGGGGATTCGGCGAAATTGCCGGTCGCTCGCGGAATCCGAGGATCCGCTCCCGAGGGCTAGGGTTCCGGTGATGTCCGACGCCGATCCCCATCCGCTCGCCCCGGACCTTCCTGCGGAGCAGGCGCCCGTGCGCACGCACCTCGGATGGGCCGCTCTGGTGGCTGCGCTGTGCCTCCTCCCGCTCGGCCTGGTGGCCGTGGGCTACAGCCTGGCGTCGGCTCGTGCCCTGGCGGCAGGAGACATCGAGCTGGCGCGTCGCCGTGCTCGGGTCTCAGTCCGGTGGATCGTGGCGACGGTCGCTGTCGGGCTCCTCGTCGACGCTGCACTGGTCGCAGTGCTCGTCCTCCTGGGGGCTTTCTCCGCCTGAGGGGCCGCCGCCGAGCGTCGATAGGGTCGTCCCGTGACCGACGCGCCCGCCACCGTCCTCGTCGTCGACTTCGGGGCGCAGTACGCGCAGCTCATCGCCCGACGGGTTCGAGAGGCCCGGGTGTACTCCGAGATCGTTCCCCACACCATGCCCGTCGCGGAGATCCTCGCCCGGCGACCGGCTGCCGTGATCCTCAGCGGCGGCCCCGCGAGCGTCTACGAGCCCGGAGCGCCGGCTCTCGATGCGGAGCTGTTCGAGACCGGCATCCCCGTCTTCGGCATCTGCTACGGATTCCAGGCGATGGCGCGTGCCCTCGGCGGGACGGTGGAGCGCACCGGACTGCGCGAGTACGGGGGCACACCGCTGCGTGTGGTCGCACCGGGAGTGAGCTTCGCGGGCCTGCCCGCTGAGCAGAGCGTGTGGATGTCCCACGGGGACTCCGTGTCACGGGCACCGGCCGGATTCCTGATCACGGCCGAGTCGGACGGCGCCCCGGTGGCTGCGTTCGAGTCGATCGCCCGCCGCCTCGCGGGTGTGCAGTTCCACCCGGAGGTACTGCACAGCGAGCACGGACAGCGGGTGCTCGAGAGGTTCCTGTTCGACATCGCCGGATGCGAGCCGAGTTGGACGATGGCCAGCGTGATCGACGAGCAGGTGGCGCGCATCCGCGCCCAGGTCGGCGATGGCCGGGTGATCTGCGGCCTGTCCGGCGGCGTGGACTCCGCCGTGGCGGCCGCTCTCGTCCACCGGGCCGTCGGCGACCAGCTCACCTGCGTGTTCGTCGACCACGGGCTTCTGCGCAAGGGGGAGGCGGAGCAGGTCGAGCGCGACTACGTCGCCGCAACCGGCATCCGTCTCGTCGTCGTCGACGCGAAGGCCCGGTTCCTCGACGCGCTCTCGGGCGTGACCGACCCGGAGACCAAGCGGAAGATCATCGGGCGGGAGTTCATCCGGGTCTTCGAGGCAGCGGAGCGCGACCTCATCGCCGAAGCCGGCGCCCAAGGCGCGGCCATCGAGTTCCTCGTCCAGGGGACGCTCTATCCCGATGTCGTGGAATCCGGGGGCGGTTCCGGAACGGCCAACATCAAGAGCCACCACAACGTGGGCGGCCTGCCGGAGGACCTCCGATTCACTCTGATCGAGCCCCTGCGCACGCTGTTCAAGGACGAGGTGCGACAGGTGGGCCTGGACCTCGGGCTCCCCCCTGAGATCGTCTGGCGGCATCCGTTCCCCGGACCGGGACTGGCGATCCGGATCATCGGGGCCGTCGACGAGGAGCGGTTGGCCATCCTGCGCGAGGCAGATGCCATCGCGCGTGAGGAGTTGGCGGCGGCAGGCCTCGATCGCGATGTCTGGCAGTTCCCGGTCGTCCTGCTCGCCGACGTCCGCTCCGTCGGGGTGCAGGGCGACGGTCGCACGTACGGTCACCCTGTGGTGCTGCGACCGGTGTCGAGCGAGGACGCCATGACGGCCGACTGGTCCCGCCTGCCGTACGAAGTCATCGCCCGTATCTCGACACGCATCACCAACGAGGTTGCTGAGGTCAACCGGGTTACTCTCGACGTGACCAGCAAGCCACCCGGAACGATTGAGTGGGAGTGACCTCAGTGGACATCGTCTACAACATCGTCGTCGTACTTCACTTCGTGGGCCTTGCCTTGCTCCTCGGGGCCTTCCTGGTGCAGCTCACGGCCAAGGAGAAGACGGTCACGCGCTGGATGTTCGACGGCGCGATGACGCAGCTGCTCACCGGCCTGATCATGGTGGGCATGCTCGAGAGCGGTGTCATGGGCGAGGCCGAGAAGGCCGAGGTCGACACCACCAAGATCGCGATCAAGCTGGTCGTCGTCCTGGTCATCGCGGTACTCGCCGCGATCGGACGCCGCAGGCAGCCGCCTCAGACTGCGCTGTGGCTGGTCATCGGCCTGCTGACCCTCGCGAACGTCGTCATCGCCGTGTTCGTGTAGTTCGCTGCGAGGAGACGGTTCGGCGCCCTGAGGCGCAGCCAAAGCACTGATCAAGCCGGTCAGGCGGTCGAGACCACCATGAAGGCCTCTGCGAGGCGACCCTCGGGAAGGCCACCGCGCTCGGCCTGCATCGTGAGCCAGCCCCGCACGCGCTCGTCGATCTCGGTCGGGTCGGGCAGCTGGCTCGCGTGGGCGTGGATGGCTGCGAGCTTGGCGTCGAACTGGTCGGTCACGTCCACCCAGCGGTCGGGTGTCGGTGTGGCCATCACCCATACCTCCGGCACCGCCCACGCCGCGAGGCCCTCGTCCTGGAGCAGCGACGCATGGGCGAAGGGATTGCGGGCATCGGGGTAGACGGCCTGGATGGCGGCCTCGCCTGCCGCGAGGTGGTCCGGGTGCGAGGCTGCAATGCGCTCCCAGTTGCGTTCGGGCGACTGGATGATCATTCGGTCCGGGCGGACGCGTCGGATCTCCCGGCTGATGTCACGGCGCAGCTCGTGGCTGACGCTCAGCTCGCCATCGCGGTACCCGAGGAAGGTGATGTCCTCGACGCCGAGCACGGCGCCGGCAGCACGCTGCTCAGCCTGGCGGATGCGCGGGATCTCCGATCGCGGGATGTCCTCCTGAAAGCCGCCGGCATCACCGTTCGTCACGATCGCGTAGCTGACCTCGACTCCCGCATCGACGAGGGCGCGGACCGTGCCGCCGGCTCCGAAGTCGATGTCGTCCGGATGGGCCATGACGGCAAGCACCCGTTGCACCGGTCGGCCGTCGAGGTTGGTGGTCAGTTCAGGAAGCAAAGGTGAGGACACGGGAGCCAAGGCTAGTGACCGTGCTGACGGGCCCATCCGTCCGCCGACGCGTAGATGATGCGATCGAGGAGGCGGGACTGGGTCTCGGGCGGCAGCCCCTGGAAGCCCTCGACCCGGCCGTAGCAGTCGCCGGCGCCGCACGAGCAGGTGAACTGGTGCCCGTCGCAGTCCCAGTCGAACAGGGTGTAGTCGCACGTCACGGGATCGCCCGGGCCGAGGTCCACCAGGGCGACCTGATCGTAGAGCGTCACCTCGTCCTCGCCGTCGACCACGAGGTCGACGGACATCGACGTGGGGGAGCAGGAGTGGTTCATGAAGCAGCCGGGCACGTCGAACGTGCGGGTGTCCCGGTACCTCACCGAGTGCATCGTGGTGATCGTGAGGGTCTCGATGCGGCCGTCTACCGGTGTGCGCACAACCAGTGAGTGATCCGCATCGGGCACCGTGAACCAGTCGGACCGGTAGATGGACTCACCGGCGCGGACCTTGCGGGTGGTCACGAGTCCGAGGCCCAACCTGGTCCGAGTGAGCGCGATCCCGTCGGGCGGCAGGACGATGTCGCGGGCAAGTGCCTCCTGGAGATCAGCGAGCCGATCGCCGGACATGCTCGAACTCCTTCCCCTGACCGATGGGGCACCATCGTGGACGAATGGCGGCTTCCGCCGGAACATCGTGGGTTAGTCTGGCGCATCCGCGGGAGAGTTCCGGCTGCCGCCTTCACGGAAAGTGGATCGCCATGACGCGCAGGAGGATCCGGCTGCGGCGGGCGCTCGGACTCGGCGGGATCCTGGTCCTGGCCCTTGCCGGCCCCATGGTGGGCGCAGCCCTCGCGGCCCCTCAGGCCGTCGTGGTGGCGGAGGAGGATTCAGGCGGCGGCGAGGCTCCGCCGGCTGAGCCGGAACCCGCACCACCGGCGGAGTCAACCCCGGTGGAGCCGGCCCCGGCTGAGCCGGAGCCCGCCGCTGACACCGAGGCGCCGACCGAGCCCGAGCCCGAGCCCGAGGACTCAGCGGAACCAGAGGAGGACCTGCCCTCCGAGAAGCCGACCAAGAAGCCCCAGGGCGAGGCGTCCGAGGACGAGGAGGGCCTGGACGAGGAGGGTCTGGACGAGGAGGGTCTGGACGAGGAGGGTCTGGACGAGGAGGGTCTGGACGAGGAGGGTCTGGACGAGG
>JBIIJX010000167.1:0-5499 GCA_044233495.1 Candidatus Nanopelagicales bacterium | reverse complement strand
CGCGCGGGCCCTCGCCGGCCGCGGCGCCACGACGACCCTCGCCGTGCGCGACGTCGTCCGCGGCGAGGCCGCCGCCGATGCCATCCGGCGGGCGCACCCGGCTGCGGCCGTGGAGGTGCGCAGACTCGACCTCGCCGACCTGACGTCCGTGCGCGAGTTCGCCGCAGCCTGGAGCGGCGCCCACCCAGAGGGGCTTGATCTGCTGATCAACAATGCCGGGGTCATGGCCCTCCCCCGGCGCGAGACCCCCGACGGCTACGAGATGCAGTTCGCGACCAACCACCTCGGGCACTTCGCCCTCACCGGGCTCCTCCTGCCCGCCCTCGTGGCCCGGCCCCGCTCACGAGTCGTAACGGTGTCCTCGACCGCCCACCGCATGGGCCGCATCGACTTCGACGACCTTCAGGGTCGGCGGCGGTACAACGCGTGGCGCGCCTACGGCCAGAGCAAGCTGGCCAACCTGCTGTTCACGATGGAACTGCAGCGCCGACTCGATCTCGCCGGGATCTCCACGCTCGCCCTTGCCGCGCATCCGGGCTACTCCGCGACGAACCTCCAGGCCGCAGGGCCACGCATGAATGGACGCACCTGGATGGCCGGGCCGATCGCGACGATGAACCGCGTCCTGGCCCAGAGCCCCGAGATGGGCGCGCTGCCATCCCTGCTCGCGGCCACCTACCCCGGACTGCCCGGCGGCTCGTACGTCGGGCCTGACGGCTTCCTCGAGACGCGCGGGCATCCCCGCCTCGTCGACCGGTCGCCCGCCGCACGCGACGACGCCACAGCGCGCAGACTGTGGACTGTCAGCGAGGAGCTGACGGGTGTCGTGTACCCCCTGGACCTGCCGTGAGCGGTGCGCATCGCCGCATGCCAGCGGAGTGGGAGCCGCACGAGCGCACCTGGATGGCCTGGCCCTCCGCGGGCTACACCCTGGGCGAGGCAGATGCGGCCGACGAGGCACGCGGGGCGTGGGCCGCAGTCGCGAACGCCGTCGTCGCGTACGAGCCGGTGACGATGGTCGTGGATCCGGATGACGTCGACACGGCGCGCGGGTGGCTGTCCGACGCGGTGGAGATCCTCCCGGCCCCCCTGGACGATGCCTGGATGCGCGACATCGGCCCGACCTTCGTCCGCGCAGCGGATGGCTCGGTCGCGGGGGTCGACTGGATGTTCAACGGATGGGGCGGACAGCACTGGGCCGCGTGGGGCAAGGACGCAGTGATCGCCGGTCGCGTCTGCAGTGCTGCCGGAGCGGAGGTGATCTCGTCGTCACTGACGAACGAGGGCGGCGGCATCCACGTCAACGGCACGGGAACGGTGCTCCTCACGCGCACCGTTCAGCTCGACCCCGGCCGCAATCCGGGCTGGACCGCCGAGCAGGTCGAGTCCGAGCTCACGCGCACCCTCGGAGTCGAGCGCTTCGTGTGGCTCGAGCGTGGGCTGACCCGTGACTACGACGAGTTCGGCACCCGCGGGCATGTTGACATCGTCGCGAGCTTCAGCGACCAGTCGACGGTGCTGGTCCACGACCAGATGGCTCCCGAGCACCCGGACTACGAGGTAAGCCGCGAGGTCATGACGAGGATCGAGGCGGCGGGACTCACCGTCGTGCCGGTGCCTGCACCGGACGTCCTCCAGGACGAGCACGGGTGGGTCGACTACAGCTACATCAACCACTACGTGTGCAACGGCGCCGTCATCCTGTGCGCCTTCGACGATCCCGGCGATGAACGCGCCCGCGCGATCCTCGCCGCTGCCTACCCCGGTCGCGAGATCGTGCTGGTCGACGCTCGGCCGCTGTTCGCGCGCGGCGGCGGGATCCACTGCATCACGCAGCAGCAGCCGGCCCGCTAGGAACCGATGCCTGGCACGTTGTGGGGCGTTGCGCTTGCCCGCACACCCCACAACGTGCCAGGCATCTGCGGAAGCCGATCGACGAGCGAGGGCCCGGAACCGTTACGGATCCGGGCCCTCGTGCGTGGCGGGTGAAGGATTCGAACCTTCGAAGGCAAAGCCGACGGATTTACAGTCCGCTCCCATTGGCCGCTCGGGCAACCCGCCAGGGTGCAGCGGCAAGGATACACAGCACCGTGGGGTGGACGACCCGGGCCGATGCGGCTCATCCCAGTGCGCGCACCACCGCCGCCGCGAACGTCCGCTCGGTCGCCTGGACATCAGGCAGGCCGCCGGGCGAGCTCGGTACCCCGATGAACGCGACGCCTGCGCGCAGAGCCGCCTCCGCATCCCAGGACGAGTCGCCGATCATGATGGCATCGCTCGGCTCCACGCCGAGCATGCGGCACGCCAACCACAGGCCGTCCGGCTGCGGCTTTGGTGGCACCTCGCTGGAGCGGCCGACCACGATGTCGACCTCCCCTCCGACACGGATTCCGTGCTGTGCAAGAGCATCCGGAACCACGTCGGGAGCGACGAGGGTGACGACGGCTACGGGCACGGACTTCAAGATCTCGCGCGCCTCGACGACCGTGGGCATGGCCACAGACAGCGGGATCCCGGCTCGCTCGTGCCGGGCGATCGCAGCCGAGACCTCGGGCCATCGCTCGTCGCCAGCAAGGGAGTGCAGGACGGACATGCACGCCAACGTGGGCCCGTCCCAGTCGGTCTCGGGGACGTCCACGTCCGGCCAGGAGCCGAGCAGGGCGCGCACGTCATCCAGGGCGGCCGCGTAGTCAGTGAAGGACTGCAGGTCGACCAGCGTGCGATCGAGGTCGAGGAGCAGTGCGCGGGCACCCACGCATGCGAGGGTAGGACCATGATGGATCCGCGGCACGCCATTCTGTTCGACCCGGTGCGCATCGGGCCGAAGACCCTGCCGAACCGCTTCTACCAGGTGCCGCACGCGACGGGGTTCGGATCGGCCAAGCCCCTGACCCAGGCCGCCTTCCGAGAGGTCAAGGCCGAAGGCGGCTGGGGTGGCGTGTGCGTGGAGTACTCACCCGTGTCGGATGACGCGGACGAGGAGCCGCACGTCGCCGCCTACCTCCGCGACGAGCGGGATGCAGCGGCGCTGGCCATGACAGCGGACGCCATCCACCGGCATGGTGCACTCGCGGGCGTCGAGCTCTACCACGGCGGGAACTCCAGCAAGAACGTCGGCAGCCGCCATTCGCGCATCGCCCCGAGTGCGCGCACCGCCGAGATCCGATGGGGCTCGCAGGCCCGGGAGATGACCCTCGACGACATCGCCCGAGTCCAGGCCGACTTCGTCCACAGCGCGCGACTCGCTCGCGACGCCGGCTTCGACATCGTGTACGTGTATGGCGCCCACGGCTACCTGCTGACGCAGTTCCTGTCGCCGTGGCACAACGTCCGCACCGACGCGTACGGCGGGAACCTCGCCCAGCGCGCACGTTTCGCGCTCGAGACCCTTGAGGAGGTGCGGACGGCGATCGGCGACGACTGCGCGATCGCCACCCGTTTCTGCCTCGACGGCCGCCGGGGCATCAAGGGCGTCCGCGTGGAGGAGATGCTGCAGTTCGTGGCGCTGGCCGATCCGCTGGTCGACCTCATCGACGTCACGGTGGGTTCATGGCCCGAGGACAGCGGCACCTCGCGCTACTACCCCGAGGGCCACCAGCTCTCCTGGACGTCGCAGGTCCGCAGCGCGACGCGCAAGCCGATCGTCGGGGTCGGCCGCTACACCAACCCGGACCAGATGGCGGCGCTCATCAGCAGCGGAGCATTCGATCTCATCGGGGCGGCGCGACCGGCGATCGCCGATCCCTTCCTCCCCCGCAAGGTCGCCGAGGGACGCCTCGGCGACATCCGGGAGTGCACCGGCGCGAACGTGTGCATCCTCAAGGAGGAGGACTTCCGGCACATCGGATGCATCCAGAACCCGACCGCGGGCGAGGAGTATCGGCGGGGGTGGCATCCCGAGCGGATTCCCCCGACGGACGACCCGGACAGGAGCATCCTGGTGGTCGGCGCTGGCCCTGCTGGCATGGAGTGCGCCCTCACCCTCGCCAACCGCGGATTCGCCGCAGTGCACCTCGTCGAGGCGCACGACGACATCGGCGGGCGGCTGACCTGGGTGCGTCGGCTGCCCACCCTCGGCGACTGGGGCCGAATCGTCGACTGGCGGCGCACGCAGCTCGACCGCCGCGCCAACGTCGAGGTCATCACGGGTCGGCACCTGAACGCATCCGACGTGCTGGACTACGGCGCCGACATCGTCATCATCGCGACGGGCAGCCGGTGGAGCGACGACGGAACCCAGCCCGGCACCCGTCGACCCATCCTCGGTGCGGCCGGATCCCTGACACCCGAGCGCGTCATGGCCGGCGAGCGCCCTCGCGGCCAGCGAGTGGCCGTCTACGACGTCGACGGCTACTACGCCGGACCCGGGATCGCCGAACTGCTGGCCAATGAGGGCTACGACGTCCAGCTCGTCACACCGGAGGCCGTGGTGTCTCCCATGAGCGACGGCACCCTCGAGGGCCCCATGCTGCGCCAACACCTGCATGACGTCGGCGTGGCGATGCACACCAGCGTCACCCTGCGACAGCGCGACGCCGGATCCGTCAGCGGAGAAACCACATATGGCGACCCCTGGAGCGTTGAAGTCGACGATCTCGTCCTGATCACCCACCAGGTTCCCGTCGACGGGCTGTACCGCCAGCTGATGGCCGACGAGTCGGCCCGTCGTGCGGCCGGAATCTCGTCGGTGTTCCTCATCGGCGATGCGCAATCGCCCCGGTGGATCTCCGAAGCCGTGTTCGACGGACATAGGCTGGCGCGTGAGATCGACCTGACCGACCCCGCATTCCCGGCGCCCACGCTCCGGGATCTGCCCACCTGAGGGAAGCGACCCTCAGCGCACGAGGAGGAGAACCGTGGCAGACAGCAGTTTCGACATCGTCTCCAAGATCGACCGACAGGAGGCCGACAACGCCCTCAACCAGGCCGCCAAGGAACTGGCGCAGCGGTTCGACTTCAAGAACACCGGCACGACCATCGAGTGGAAGGGCGAGATGGTCGTCGAGATCACGTCAGGCACGGAGGAACGGGCCAAGGCTGCACTCGAGGTGTTCCGCGAGAAGCTCGTGAAGCGGGGGCTGAGCCTCAAGTCCTTCGATGCTGGAGACCCTCGGGCGTCCGGCAAGGAGTACAAGATCGGCGGCACCTTCAAGGCCGGCATCTCGACCGAGCAGGCGAAGAAGCTCGGGAAGCTCATCCGCGACGAGGGACCCAAGTCGGTCAAGACACAGGTGATGGGCGACGAGCTGCGGGTCACGAGCAAGAGCCGAGACGACCTCCAGGCAGTGCAGGCACTTGTGCGGGGCGCAGACCTCGACTTCGCCGTGCAGTTCGACAACTACCGCTGACGTGTCCGGGTCCGATCGACCTCAGAGCGGTCCGTGAGAAGCAAGGCGGTCGGTGTCGTGCTCGAGCGCTGATCGCGCGGGGGCTGGATAGTCGAAGGTCGGCACCCACTCGAGGGCATCGAAAGGGCACACATCGACGCACACGCCGCAG
>JBIIJX010000021.1:0-20469 GCA_044233495.1 Candidatus Nanopelagicales bacterium | reverse complement strand
CAGCAGGAATGGTGATCACGTGATCGGGGTTGTTGCTCGCCTTGGAGCCATCGTGCTGCACCTCACCGATGAGCTGCAGGGCGGAGCGCGTGATCGGCGCGTTCTGGTCCCAGCCCTGCTTCGTCATGTAGTAGTGCCACTTGGCCGTGGCGTGCGGGGCTGTGTACGTCCAGTCGAACAGCATGGGCCCGGGGCGCACGTCCGTCTTGGTCCAGCGGGTCGGGCTCTGCTCATCGAGCTTCCCGCCGAACTGGCCTCCTGCTGACGCGATCTGGCCGTCGGCCGGCCCAGCCGCGGGGAATCCCTTCAGGTACTCGAGGCTCTGAGGCTCGTACTGCACGCCACCGCAGTCGGTATTCGCTCCTGTCTTGCACAGGTACGACCTGCTCTGTGGCCCATTCACATAGCCGTGTGCGCTGGCAGGGGATGCTGTCAGGACTCCAACGGCCACCAGTCCCACCGCGCCGGTCAGGGCGGCGAGACCTGTCTTCCTGCTGATCATGATCGTCCTCTCCTCATGTCCTCGGTGTATCGGACAAGGGGGTGATACCCAGCCCCGCGGAACCCAAACACGCGCAGGCTGATGGTTGACTGTGTTCGTGACCGACCATCTCGATGTCCTGATCGTCGGCTACGGCCTTGCCGGACGGGTCTTCCACGGCCCCCTCATCGCCGCGACTCCCGGTCTGCGTGTCACGGGAGTCGTGACGACGGATCCGGAGCGAGCAGCGCAGGCCCGCCATGACCATCCCGAGGCCACCGTCTTCCCGAGCCTCGACACCGCCCTTGCCGAGGCCTGCGACATCGTCGTCGTGGCATCCGCGAATGTCACGCACGTCCCCTACGCCGAACAGGCACTGCAGGTCGGCGCCCACGTGGTCCTGGACAAGCCGATAGCCGCCGACGCGGCACAGGCGGAGGCCCTCGCCCAACTGGCCCGGCAGCACGAGCGGCTTGTCGTGCCGTTCCAGAACCGAAGGTGGGACAGCGACTTCCTGACTGCGCTCCGTGTTGCCGAGTCGGGAGTCCTCGGGATGGTGCACCGGTTCGAGTCCCGCATGGATCGCATGCGCGTAGTGCCCAAGCCGGGCTGGCGCGGATCCGCGGACCCTGCCGACCTCGGCGGGATGCTCTACGACCTTGGATCGCACCTCGTCGACCAGGCACTCATCCTCATGGGGCCCGCGGTGAGCGTCTCGGCGACCGTGCGCTCCGTGCGGCCCGCCGATCCGACCGATGACGATGTGGTCGTGCTCATCACCCACGATGACGGCGGCGTCAGCGTGCTCTCCGCGAGCCAGGTATCCGCGTTCGGCGACCAGCGCATGGCGCTGCTGGGAACCCGGGGCGGCCTCAGCATCCCCCACGGCGACACCCAGGAGGACATCCTGCGCGCAGGAGTGATCCCGGGTGTCGAATGGGGCGTGGAGCCGGATTCCCACCTGGCGATCCTGCGCACCTTCGACGGCGACAACGTTGCGACCCAACAGGACCTCTCGATGGAACGGGGTCGGTGGCCGGAGTTCTACCGCTCACTGGTGGAGGCGATCCGGCACGGTGCTCCCCCGCCGGTGTCGATCGACGACGTGGTGGCGACCATGCGGGTTCTGGACGCCGCGCGGACGGCCGGTGCCGGAAGCACGACGGTCACCCTCGATCCCCCTGCAGGTCACGCACCTGCCACGTGACAGACCGGCTGTACGGGACGCCGGGCTCCACGTGCTCCACGTCGTGCCACGGATGCGCGACGAGTCCGTCTGGCGGACCGCTCTGCGGCTCGAGGCACACGCAGGAATCACGCTCGTCGTAGAGCACGAACCAGCGGTCATCGGACTGGATGTCCAGCGCCACGACACCGGGCCACTCGATGCGCGCCCGACCCGAGGGTACGAGGAACGCGTCGTCGAACGGGCCGTCGGGAATGCCCGGCACGATCTCGACGGGCAGCCCCTCGTCGTCACGCACCAGGATCCCGGTTGCCTCAAGTCTCACCCGTGCCTCGACATCACGCAGATGCCGGCGGAACCACGGATGCCACCCGACGGTCACCGGGAAGGCTGACTCGAGAGCCTCGACATGGATCGTGGTGGTGAGGCGATCAGGTTCGAGGACCCACTGCGTCCGAACCGTCATCGGCCACGGCCACTGCGGATGGCGATCGGAGACGAGCACGGCCTCCGAGCGATCTCCTACGTCTGTCGTCGACTCGACCCACGCAGGCCGGTCCAGCACCGTGCCATGCAGGGCCCAGGCCTCGTACGTCACAGGCAGGGAGACCTGGCCCCGGTTGGTCGCGACCGCGTTGCCCCGCACCCGGCCGGCCCACGGGGCCATCGCATACATGCCGTACTCCACCGGATGTGCGCCGTGCGAGTGCAGGAGCTCGTGCCCGTGCACCTGCCAGGAGACCGCCCGACCACCGGCCTGCACGTCGAGGACGATGCGCTGGCCTCCGGCCGTCAGCTCGAGAGCCGCGTGGTCCACGCCGGTCAGGAGGCCGTCGCGTGGACCGAATCGGCGATGACAGCCATGGGATCGGCCAGCAGGCTCTCGAACGCGGCCTCGGCCGCTCCGAACAGCGTGCTGTCGGCGTTCAGGGCCGGCACTTCGACCCTCGCCTGCTCGCGCGCAGCCGGGAGCGCCAGATGCACCTGTCGCAGCACGGTGGAGGACACCAGCGGGAAGATCAGACGCAGGTGACCTCCGAGAACGATGACCTCGGGATTGAACACGTTGACGAGGTTGGCCAACCCGAGCCCCAGCCATTGACCGGCGGAGTCGATGGCCGCACGGGCCGGCTTAGATCCCTTGGCCGCGGCGGCGATCACGTCGGCGACGGACGCATTCTCGTCGCGCAGCCTCGCCATGCGCACCAGCGCGTCGCGCCCGATCTCCGTCTCCCAGCAACCACGGGCCCCGCAACGGCACTCGGCACCCGTCGGGTTGATGACCATGTGCCCGACCTCACCGCCGAAGCCACCGGCTCCCAGCATCGGACGACCGTCGATGATCACGCCGCCGCCGATGCCCACCTCACCGGACAGGTAGATGACGTTGCTCGCGTCGACACCCACGCCGCGAACGTGCTCCGCCAGTGCGCCGAGGTCTGCGTCGTTGGTGATCGACACGTGGGGCACGATTCCGTACTCGGACTCCAGCGCGGAGCGCAGCAGCTGGCCCAGCGGTACGTCGGACCACCCCAGGTTCGGCGCGAGTCGCACGAGCCCGTCAGCGTGGTCCACGACGCCGGGAACGCCCACACCCACGCCCACCCATGCCGCACCCTCCGGTGCCCGACGCAGCGCCTGGCGAATGAGCGACAGCATGCTTCGGATCGCCTCGGCGGGCGCGTAGTCACGGCGCTCATGGCGCAGCTCACGACGCCACAGCTCCCCGCCGCCAAGGCCGACGAGGGCGACGATGGTCGACTCGACCTTCAGGTCGAAGGCGATGACCACCGCCGACTCCCTGACCGGCTCCACTCGCAGGGAGGGCCGCCCCACCTGCCCGGGCAGGCCTGCTGCCTCCGTCACCAGGCCCGCCTCGGCGAGCTCGGACACCAGGACACCCACCGTGCTGCGATTGAGGCCACTGAAGGCGACGAGGTCCGAGCGCCGAGCCGCACCGCCTTCGTGGAGGCGGCGCAGCAGGCGCGCCCGATTCAGCCGCCGCAGGTCGTCCTGCGTGGAGGCCGTGCTGGAGACCATGACAGACGTGCTCCTAGCCCGCGCTTGCCCGCTTGCGCGAGATGGCGTCGACACTGGCTGCCACGAGCAGGACGAGGCCGGTGACGACGAACTGGATACCCGACTGCTGGGTGATCAGGGGCAGGCCGTTGGCGATGACCGCGATGACGAGTCCGCCGATCACGGCGTCCATGACCTTCCCCTTGCCGCCGAAGAGGCTCGTGCCGCCGATGACCGCTGCGCCGACCGCGAAGAGCAGCGTCTGCGCCCCGCCTGTCGTGGGCGAGACGGAGTTGTCGCGCGAGGCCAGCAGCACGCCCGCGACGGCGGCCAGCGTCGAGCCGATCATGAAGCAGTAGATCCGGATCGACTTGACGTTGATGCCCGCCCGGCGGGACGCCTCGGCGTTGCCACCCACGGCATACACGTGACGTCCGAAGGAGGTGCGGCCGAGGACGAAGGTGAGGCCGACGACCAGAACGATCACCACGAGCACGGCCCAGGGCACGCCCTGGATGACGGGAATGCAGCCGATGGGCGCCTCCCCGTCGAGGGGGCACGACTCCTTGCCCGGTCGGACGATCTGACGCTGCTGGTTGAGGACGAAGACCAGCACACCCATCATCACCGCGAGTGCAAGCGTCTTGGCGATCCACACGGATGGGGCCGTCGCCTTGAGGCCCGCCTTGCGCCGCCCGCTGATCGCGCGCCAGGAGATCACGCCGTAGCCTCCGACGACGACGACCCACAGGACCCAGCCCGCCCACAACGGCATGTTCTGGTTCATGATCGCCAACAGGACGTCGCTGCGCAGCCGAATCGTCCCACCCTCGCCGATGATCAGCAGCATGACGCCCTGGAGGGCGAGGAACATCGCCAGCGTGACCACGAAGGAGGGGATGCCCAGGCGGGCCACGAGGGTGCCGATGAAGAGGCCGATCACCGTGCCGGTGAGCAGTCCGATGATCAGTGCGATCGGCCAGGCCATACCCCAGGACGACAGCGCAACGGCCAGCACGGCGGCGGATGTTCCTGCCGTGAAGCCGGCGGAGAGGTCGATCTCGCCGAGCAGCAGCACGAAGACCAGGCCCATGGCGAGCACGATGATCGCGGCCGACTGGTTGAGCAGGTTGGCGAAGTTGAAGAAGGAGAAGAAGGTCTCCGGCTTCAGGATCGTGAAGAGCAGGAACAGGACGATGAGGCCGAGCACTGCGGGCAGCGAGCCCACATCGCCGCCACGCACCCGCGTGAAGTAGTCACCGACCGCCTGGCCGATGCCGTTTCGGTCACCCGCGGCTGCCACGTCGACGTCCGTCGTCTGGTGGTTGCTCATGCCGCACCTCCCACGACGATGTCGTCGAGCTGGATGCCGAGTTCGCCCGATCTTCCCGTGGTGATGAGCTCGACGATGCTGCTGTGGGTCACTTCGCTGACCTTCACCTGCGCCGCCATCTGCCCGAGGTACAGGCAGGCGATGTTGTCGGCGACCTGCATGACGTCGTTCATGTTGTGCGAGATGAGGATCACGGCAAGGCCGTTGTCGGCGAGGCGCCGCACGAGGTTGAGCACCTGCTCGGTCTGGGCGACGCCCAGGGCGGCGGTGGGCTCGTCGAGGATGACCATCTTCGAGTTCCAGAGGACGGCTCGCGCGATGGCCACGGTCTGGCGCTGGCCGCCGGACAGGCTGGAGACCTGCTGCCGCACGGACTTGAGCGTGCGCACCGAGAGGCCCTTGAGAGTCTCGGTGGCCCGCTTCTCCATCTCGATCTCGTCAAGAGTTCCGGCGCGAGTCTCCTCGCGACCGAGGAACATGTTGTGCACGACATCGAGGTTGTCGCAGAGCGCGAGGTCCTGGTAGACGACCTCGATGCCCAGGGCGTTGGCCTGCTTGGGATCACTCACCGAAGCGGCCTTGCCCTCGAAGAGGTACTCGCCGCTGTCGAAGGAGTAGATGCCGGCTATGCCCTTGATCAGCGTGCTCTTGCCGGCGCCGTTGTCGCCGACCAGGGCCGTCACCTGACCCGACCATACAGAGAGGTCGACATCGTGGAGGACGTGGACGGCGCCGAAGCTCTTGTTGATGCCTTTGAGCTCGAGGAGAGGAGCTTCCGTGGAGGTCATGGCGTCACCTTCTCGCAACGAATATGGGCGAAGGGGGGATTTCCGCGAAACAGCCGCGGCACGCCGGTGGGGGCGGGTGAAGCACCCGCCCCCACCGGTTTCGTGCCTGCCGGCGTCACCGCCGGCTGAAGGGTGTTACTGGATGCCGAGCTCGGCGCACTTGGCCTTGACTTCGTCCGTGGCGCAGACGCGGTCAACCGTGGTGAAGCCGTCAGCGATGACGTCCTTCACGTTCTCCGGGAAGATGGCCTGGGGAACCAGCAGGACGCTGGGAACCTCAGTGCCGGCCTCGCTGTCGGTCGTGGTGCCGGTCGCGAGCGCGTCGGCTGCCGCCTGGTCGCCATTCAGGAGGGCGACGGCCAGCGCTGCGGCTGCCTCGGCCTCCTTCTTGACGGCCTTGTAGACGGTCATGCACTGGGTGCCCAGGAGCACTCGCTGCAGACCCTCATCGGTGGCGTCCTGGCCCGACACGAAGATGGAGCCAGCCTGGCCGTTGCGGTCGAGGACGGAGATGGCAGCGCCACCGAGACCGTCGTTGGCCGCAGCCACGGCGACGAAGTCACCGTTCGCCTCGGTGTACATCTGCTCGAAGATCGTGCCGGCCTTGGTGTTGTCCCAGTCCGGAACGGCCTGATCGGCAGCCGGCGTGAAGCCAGCAGCCTCGAGGGCGGCGGCGTATCCCTGCTTGAACAGGGTGGCGTTGTTGTCCGTGGGCGAGCCGTTGAGGTACGCAACGGGGCCCTCGGTGATGCCAGCGTCGTTCAGGCACTTGACGAGGCCCTCGCCGATGGTGGTGCCGACAGCCACGTTGTCGAAGGACACGTAGTACTGGGCGCCGCCACCGAGGGTGAGGCGGTCGTAGTCGATGACGGGAACGCCGGCAGCGGTGGCCTTGGCGATGACGGCCGAGCCGGTCTCGCTGTCGAGGTTCACGATGGCCAGAACGCCACAGCCGCCCGCGAGCATGCCGTCGGCGATGGTGGCGAACTTCGCCTTGTCGCCGTTCGCGTTCTGGATGTCGTACTCGACGCCGGCAGCGGTGAAGGCCTGCTCGAGGAACGGACGGTCAGCGGTCTCCCAGCGAGCCGACGAGGCGGCGTCGGGCAGGATCACGCAGGCCTTGCCACCGGCGGCGACAGCCTCCTCGGCAACCTCCTCTGCGGGGGCAGCCTCCTCAGCGGGGGCAGCCTCCGAGGCAGCAGCCTCGGGCGAAGCCGCGGCGTCAGTCGACTCCTCGGTGGAGCTGCTGCACGCGGCGACGAGCAGTGATGCGGCGGCGAGGCCGGCGACTGCTCCGATCAGTTTCTTGGACATGCGCTACTGTCCCTTCCTCGCAGTGGAAACTGCGTGTTTTGGTGGGTGGTTTCGACGTCGGCCCCGAGGATCAGGCGATCCCGAGGATGTGGTCGACGACGAGCTGATCGAGTGCTTCGATCCCGTACCCGCGCTTGGCGAGGGTGTCGACATCGAAATGCTCGGCCAGGAGTACATCTGCCGCGCCCGTGGAGTACGGGCCGACGGACGACACCGCGAGATCGGACACGCCGGTGTACGACATGGCCGCGATCACGCGGGGATCTGCGTCGAATTCGCGGGCCTTGTCCGCGAATGCGAGGTAATTGCGGATGCATCCGCGGGCGAAGTCCCAGACTCCGGCGACATCCTCCGTGCGATAGGCGTGGGCGTCGAAGTGCTTGACGCCGGAATAGCCGCTCGTCTCGAGCAGTCGGACGAGGAAGAAGTGGTCCTTCAGGCCCTCCGAACCGAAGCGGAAGTCCTGGTCGAACCGACCGATGCGCTGGTCGTTCAGGTCGATGTGGAAGAGCTTGCCCTGCCACAGGGTCTGCGCCACCCCTTGGTAGAAGGACAGGCCGGACATGGTCTCGTGGGCGACCTCGGGGTTGAGGCCGACCATCTCGCGGTGCTCGAGCGTCTCGATGAAGGCGAGCGCGTGCCCCACCGTCGGCAGGTAGATGTCGCCGCGGGGCTCGTTGGGCTTGGGCTCGATCGCGAAGCGGATGTCGTAGCCCTTGTCCTTGACATAGCCGGCCAGGAAGTCGAGGGCCTCCGCATAGCGCGACAGCGCATCGCGGGTGTCCTTGGCCGCCGCGGACTCCACGCCCTCGCGCCCGCCCCAGAAGACGTAGGTGGGGGCGCCGAGCTCTGCTGCGACGTCGATGTTGCGCATCGACTTCTGGATCGCGTACCTGCGGATCTCGCGATCGTTTGACGTGAAGGCGCCGTCCTTGAAGATGGGGTGGTAGAAGAGGTTGGTCGTCGCCATCGTGCACACGAGGCCGGTGGCGTCGAGGGTCCTCTTGAAGGCATCGAGTTCCGCGCGGCGCTGCGTCTCCGGCGCCCCGAAGGTCATGAGGTCGTCGTCATGGAAGCTCACGCCGTAGACACCGATGTCGGCCAGCCCGCGGAGCATCTCGTCGATCTCGATCTTCGGCCGCACGAACTCGCCGAACGGGTCACGGCCCCGATTGCCGACCGTCCAGAGCCCGAAGGAGAAGCGATCCTCCGGCCGCGCGACGTAGTCCCTGCTCATGCCCTGGCCCTGCTCCTTCCTTCCCCGGGGGAGTCCGACATGCGGCTCTCGACCCCGGACCGCTATATGTTGTGGGCGCCAACATATGTGCGAAACCGAAGATACGGCAAGGTGAATCGGCCCTCATCCGATAACGATTTGGTCACGTGTCGATACCCGACAGGTCACCGCGCAGATCAGTAGAGCGCGGCCCTCGCCTGCGCGTACGCCTCGCGAACGCCCGGTACGGGCCGCGGCTCGTGCACGACGGCGGAGCCCTCGCGCACCTGGGCCCACGTCGGCGGCTCGGCCGATCCCGAGAGCACCCACGCCGCCTGACGCGCCGCACCGTCGGCGACGTACTCCCCCGCCGGCGGCACGACGACCGGCACATCGAAGAGCGTCGCAGCGACGGCGCCCACAGCCGGATTCGCCGCAGCACCTCCGACGAGCAGCACGCGACCGGGGCGCACCCCGACCTCGACCAGGGCGTCGACCGCGTCAGCGAGACCGCCGAGCATTCCCTCGAAGGCGGCGCGCGCCACGTTCTGCGGGGTCATGTTGTCGCGGGTGAGGCCGTGCAGGGATCCGCGTGCCAGCGGCAGGTTGGGGGTGCGTTCGCCATCGAGGTAGGGCAGCAGGGACAGCCCACCGGATCCCGGCTGGGCCGCGAGGGCAAGACCGGCGAGCGCATCGACGTCGACCCCGAGCATCGCGGCCGCCGAGGTGAGCACCCGAGCCGCGTTGAGCGTGCAGACCAGCGGCAGGAACCGCCCGGTGGCGTCCGCGAAGCCGGCCACGAGGCCGCGCGGATCGCGTGCGGGCACATCCGACACCGCGAAGGCCGTGCCCGAGGTACCGAGGGACACGACGACGTCACCTGGGACGGCGCCGATGCCGAGGGCCGCCGCCATGTTGTCGCCGGTGCCCGGACCCAGCACGATGCCTCCCGCCATCTCCCCCACGGGCTCCGCGGGACCGAGCACCCGCGGCACGGCGGCGGTGTGGCCCAGGGCGAGGCTGAGGAGGTCGTGCCGGTACTCGCCGGTGATGGGCGACCAGTAGCCCGTGCCCGAGGCCTCGCCCCGATCGGTGGCCGCCACCTCGGGCCGACGGGACATCAGCCAGGTCAGGTAGTCGTGCGGGAGCATGACCGACGTCGTGCGCGCCGCATTGCCCGGCTCCACGCGCGCCATCCAGCGCACCTTGGAGACGGTGAACGCGGCGACCGGCACGCTGCCCACCGCCTCGGCCCACGCCCCGGGCCCGCCCAGCTCGACGACGAGGTCGTCGGCGTCCGAGGCGGAGCGGGTGTCGTTCCACAGCAGCGCCGGACGCACGACATCTCCGGCGTCGTCGAGCGCGACCATGCCGTGCTGCTGCCCGCCGATGGCCAGCGCACTGACCCCGTCGAGCATGCCGTCGAGCGCCGTGTGGAGCGCCGACACCCAGGCCGAGGGATGCACCTCGGTTCCGTCGGGGTGGGGGGCACGCGATTCGCGCACCAGCGCACCGGTGTCGGCGTCGCGGACGACGACCTTGACGGACTGGGTGGAGGAGTCGACTCCCGCGACGAGTGGCATGCCGGAAAACTATCGCTCCTCGCGTCCGCCCGGCCAGGCCCGAGGTCCGACCGCCTCGAGCACAGGGGTCAGTCGAAGACGACGCCCTTGTGGAGGATGAAGCACCCGTAGGGCACTGAGTCGAGGGTGTGCACCACCGCGGACACCGAGCGCACGCGCTCGTAGAAGTGCAGCCTCGGGATCACCCCGTACTGCAGAGGGCGCTCTTCGATGCGCGCCGCGAGCGAGAGGAGGTCATCCTGGACCGGCGTGGTGCGCACCGGATCGTCCTCGACCTCCATCCGCTCCAGCGGATGCGGCTGGAAGGAGTCCAGGGGCAGAACGCTGAGGATCGCCTCCGCCGCCCGGAGGATCGTGACCTCGCCGAGCCGGATCACCGGCCTGCCGGACGACACCGCCGGAAAGTTCCGGTCGACCAGCGCGAGCTGGTCGCCGTGGCCCATGTCGTCGAGGATGGCGAGCAGATCTCCGCTCAGGAGCGGATCGACGCCCTTGAGCACGGCTACGCCCCGGTGCCTGAATCCAGGGGAAGGATCACCGTCTCCTCCTGCGCCACGAGGTTCGAGTCCGCGTCGTACACGCTGATCTTCTCGTCCTCCATCAGCAGGTTTCCGTCGGCGTCCAGGACGTCGATCGTCTCGTCGACGACTGACCCCTCAGGGCCCGAGGCCACAACGAGGTCGTCCACGACCGACCCGACCACAGCACCATCGGCATCGAGCACGACCGCAATCTCGATGTCCTCGCCGATCTCGATGTCGTCATCCGCCATGTTCGCTCCCGCTGCTAGTGATGTGGCTGCCGAGTGTAGGCGACGGGGTCGCACCAGGGCTCGGGAGGCGCAGGAGAGCTGCAGGCTCAGCCGCCGAAGACGACAGTGCGCTGGCGGTTGAGGAACACCCGGTCCTGGGCGAACAGCCGGACGGCTCGGGACAGGGCGATGCGCTCGACGTCGCGCCCGATCTCAGCCAGGCCCTCGGGGGTGAAGGTGTGGTTCACCCGCTCGACCTCCTGATCGATGATCGGACCCTCGTCGAGGTCCGCCGTGACGAAGTGCGCGGTTGCGCCGATCAGCTTGACGCCGCGGGCATGAGCCTGGTGATACGGACGCGCTCCCTTGAAACCCGGAAGGAAGGAATGGTGGATGTTGATCACCATGCCACTGAGCTGCCGGCACGTCTCGTCGGACAGGATCTGCATGTAGCGCGCGAGGACGACGAGATCGACGCGCAGCTCAGCCACTAGCTCGAGCATGCGCGCCTCCTGCTCGGCTTTCGTCTCGGGCGTCACCCGCAGCAGGTGGAACGGGATGCCGTGCCGCTCGGCGATCGGGTGGCAGGTGTCGTGATTGGACACGATGGCGACCACGTCAAGTGGGATCTCGCCGGCGTCCCTGCGGTACAGCAGGTCGAGCAGGCAGTGGTCGTACTGCGACACCATGATCAGCGCCCGCCGATGCTGGGACTCAAGTCGCAGTCCCACGTCGGTTCCGAACGGCGCCGTGCGGTCAGTGATCACCGCACGGATCCGGTCGATGTCGTCGACGACCGTCTCGAACTTGGTTCGCGCGAAGAACAGCCCCGTCTCCAGATCCGAGTACTGCTCCTGCTCAAGCACATTCGCTTCCACCTCGAGCAGCGAGCCGCTGACTGCATGGATGATCCCCGGCCCGTCCGGGCACGTGATCGTGAGGATGTACGCAGGCATGGGGGCGTCAGGCTAACAGGCGATCGCGCCCGCGCCGGAGTCCTGGTGCGCCCGTACCATCGCCTCATGCCGATCGACCCTTCCGTCGATGATCGTGCGCAGCAGGCACACGATCATGCGTGTGCGCGGGGAGACTCCGGCTACGTCGATCCCACCACCGGGCTCTTCGTGTTCACGCGGGACTTCCTGGTCAACCGAGGGTGGTGCTGCGGCAACGGCTGCCGGCACTGCCCCTACGACCACGTGAACGTGACGAGGAGAACGTGAACGCCGCGCGCCAGATGGAGGACGCGCGAGCGGAGTGGGCGCGCGGGCAGGCACGCAAGGCCATCAGCCTCGCCTGGGATGCTGTGAATCGCGCCATGGATCACGGTGACGACGAGATCCTGCGACAGGCGGCCGATCTCGCCCGCGTCATCGCGAACGAGAAGCAAGGCTCCGTAGGTCGGGAAGCGCAGCGTCTCGCGGACTACTGCGGCTACTGCCTGTCGGGAGTCGGCAACGGCTCGCGGTCCGAGGGCGTTCTGGGGCTGATCGCCGGCTGGCGACGCAAGCGGAAGTGCCCGGACTGCGCCGAGCCCATCTCGCGGGAGGCGCGTGTCTGCCCCCATTGCGGGTTCCGACTGGCGCCGCCCCCTCAATCCCCCTGATCGGCGAGATCGGCGCTCAGGCGAGTGGCCAGCCGCGCAGCACGAGATCCTCCAGCGACATGCGCTCGCGCGGAGCGGCCTCGCGCTCACGCAGCCGGTCCGGGAGCGGTGCATGCTCATCGAAGCGACCGACCACGACGACCGCCATGGGCTCGATGTGGGCACCGAGGTCGAAGTCGCGGGTGATCGCCTCCGGGTCGAATCCGCCGCACTGGTGCACGCTGAGTCCCATCGACTCCGCCTGAGCGGTGAGCCACGCCACCGACTGGCCGAGGTCGTAGGCCGCCCAGCGCAGGGCACGACCCTCGACGTCCACGGTCCGCGCGCAGGCGACGATAAGCGCTGATGCGCGCGGCGCCCACTCGGCGTTCGAACCAAGCAGAGATGCGGCCACCAACTCGAAGTCCTCCGACCCGCGGAGCGTGACGATGAAGCGCCACGGTTGGGCGTTGCTCGCCGACGCGGCCCAGCGGGCTGCCTCCAGCAGGGAGCCGACTTCGCTGCGCGAGAGCTGGTGCGACCCGTCGAACCCCCGGGGACTCCATCTCGCGGCGATCCGAGGATCGAGGGGGAAGCCCGTCGGAGGGACCTTCGCCGATAGGGGATCCGCGGTCATGGAGTGGAGCGTACGGGGTGCCCAGCGCACCCACAGGTCGGGAACGTCAGCGGGCTGCCATGCCGAGCACGCCCAGCACGACCATGACGATGCCCCAGGCGCCGATGCCGATGAGGGGTCCGATGCGCCGACTCCCCACATCGCGAGCGACGATGATGAACACCGTCACGGCGACGAAGTACAGGCCGCTGATGAGGAAGGAGGACGCGATCGCCGCCATGCCCCAGTCGAGGACGACAGCGAGCAGCGCGAACAGTCCCCATGCGAGGTTGGCCAGCCCCACCTCGATCTGGAAGTTGTTGCGCTGCCCGTAGTCCCACCCACCACGGATGGCATCGGACCGGTGGTAGACCGAATGCCTCAGGAAGGACAGGAGCCCGGGAACAGCGACAGCGAGAATGGCGGAGATGCCCAGCGAGGCAGGCTCCCCGTTGACCGTGGAGAAGCCGATGGCCGCTCCGATGCCACCGCTGATGTAGGTCAGCCACATCAGGATGGCAGCAGGACGAGGATCGGCCGGCGTAGGGGCGGGTGTCGTCATGAGGCCATTCTGGCGCGAGCGAACCCCGCAGTCCGGCACATCGCGGGCGAGTTCACCGTCACCGCGAGACGAGGGCGGTGACGCGGAAGCCCTGCTCGGTCATCTCGAACACCACACGGCCGTCCGCGAGTCGGGCGATGAGCGCGGTGCCGAGACCGGGATCGGTGAGGTCACCGCCGAGCCCATCGTCGACGATGGCCGCCTCGACAAGCGGGGATCCGTCCGGCCCTGAGACCGCACTGACCCTGATCGATGCACGCGAGGCACGTCCGTGCCGAAAGGCGTTCGCCAGCGCCTCCTCGACGATCAGGCCCACTGGCTCCGCGGCGGGGCCACGATCGTCGGCCACACTCGCGTCGATCTCCACGGCGATGTCGAGGATGCCCTGCCAAGCGGCGCATGTGTGCCCGACGGTCTCCGCAAGCGAGCGTTCGCTCCTGTCCTCGAGGTCTGCGGTGGGCTGATCCAAGAGGACGGATACCTGCTGCATCGCCTCACCCAGCAGATCCTCACGTCCCGAGGCCACGGCCTGGTCGATGCCCGCGGCTGCTGCGATGAGTTTCGTCTGCAGGGACCCGTGAATGGCGCGCGCGGCCTCCTGCGTGATCTGCGCCAGTTGCCGGGCCTGCGCGATCTGCTCAGCCCGCGCGCCGTCCGTCGATGCTCGCAGGCGGGCGAGCACCTGTTCGCGTGCCGTGTTGAGTGAGGCGATGTTCGCCGGGGCCAACAGCGAGATGGTCATGCCGATCAGGGAGCCCACGATCTCCACCCCGGGCTCCTGCGTTGCGGACACGCGAGCGAGCGCCAGCGTGTAGAGAACGCCCAAGGCCTGCACCGCTGCAAAGGCCACGATGACGACGGGCACGCGCCAGCCGGGCCGCCGTGCGATCATCGCGTTGGCCGCGACGAGCACCGCGGCCACGGACATGACGAGCAGGCCGACGGCCGCGAGACCGGGCAGGATGCCGACGGCATACGTACCGGCACGCAGGTAGCCGATGAAGACGATGAGCAGTGTCGGCCCGATCCAGAAGCGCTCAGACAGCAGGGCCTGCCGCACGACATCCGTCCAGTGCGGCCGCGGGTACTCCAACGACGCCAGGCGCCAGAGCTCATGGCTCAGCGGACGGACCGACGACTCCGCCGAGTCGCGTACATGATCGGCGATCTCATTCAACCGAGCCTTCGGCACGACGAGTGAGGTTCCCGGCTGCCACTGCCCGAGGGTCGCAGACACTTCAGCACGGAGATCCTCCGTCGCGGCATCGACGCGCTCCCGGATGGTCGTCCTCAACTGCTCGGTCACCTCGGTCTCGCGCAGACGTCCCATCTCGACAGCGACCGCTTCGTCGAGGAGCTCCTCGCGGCGGTTGCGGAAGCCTTCTCTGGCGTCGAGCAGCAGGATCATCGTCAGGCCGAACCACAGGCCGATGGCCATCGTGGTTACGGCTGTCTCCGCGAAGGTTCCCGCCCGACCCACGCCGAGGACCGGGCCGAGAAACCAGATCGACGACGCGAAGATCAGGCCGGTCACTGCGTGGTACGCCACCACCGCCGCCACGGGTGCGGGCCTTTGACGTCGCCGCGGGAAGAAGACGCGGTCACCCAGGAGCACCCACAGTGCGGTCGCCGCCGACGCTGCCGCAGCGATCAGCAACCACCGCGGCAGATCGGCCGCAGCCACGGGCTCTGCGCCGATGGAGCCGCCGGTGAGCACCAGCAACGGCGCGTTGAGGGCGACGCCGATTCCGTACGCCTGCCAGGAGACCGCCCAGCGCCCACCGATGCGCTCCTGCCAACGGGGGGTGGTCACGACTGCACTGTAGGGCGCTTCGGCCGGGAATCAGCCCGGCTGCCCGCCTCCGACCGGAGGCGTCAGGCACACCCCTCGCCGGTGGCGAAGACACTCACCGAGTCGGCATCCGAGTTCATCGCGTACAGGTAGGGCCCGCCCACCAGCCAGATGGGCTTGGCCTGGGCCTGGAGGGTGGCGGTCGTCCACTGGTCTGCGATGCAGACGACCGACACGGTGTCTCCGCCGAAGTCGGGCGTATAGATCGCCGAGTAGTCGGCGTTCGCGAGCAGGCCCCAGGGGCGTGGGCCCGTCGGAGCACTGTTCAGGACCGCGCCGGTGGCGTAGTCCAGGGCGATGACGCGATCCTCGCCGGCCAGGGCTGTGAAGACGACGCCTCGCTGCCTGTCGACCACGGGCGGATTGGGCTGTTCACCGACCTGCCACGTGGCACGGATCGCACCGGTCTTGCCGTCGAGCACCGTGATCGAGCCGCTGCCGAAGTTCGCGACGTATGCGCGGGTGCCGTCGGGATCCGTCGTCACACGAGTGGGTTGAGTCCCGACGCGGACGCGTGCGATGACCCGGTTGCGAGCCGTATCGATGACGGCGACCCGGCGGTCATTCGTCATGGAGGCGTACAGTCGCGAGCCGTCGGGGCTCAGGGAGATGCGGTAGGGCTGCGTCATGAAGGGAAGGATGGCGACCACCCGGCGATCACGCGGATCGATGACCGTGATGGTCGATGCCTCGCTGGTGGACGCATAAAGGCGCTTACCCCCGCCATCCATGGCGAGGTACTCGGGCTTGCTGCCCAGCTTGATGGTCGAGGTGACTCTCGCCGTGGCCAGGTTGATGACGCTCACCCGCCTGCTGTCGACCTCGCTGGCGTACGCGAGGGCACCTCTCGGATCGACGACGACGCTGCCGACCCTCCCCGAGAGCGACACGGTCGCGCGAACAGTGTTGGAGGCGGTGTCGATCAGACTGACCGTGCTCGAATCCAGATTCGGCACTACGAGGGTGTCGCCGTTCGGGGGCAGCACCCCGACGCGGGGAGTCTCTCCCACCGGGATGGTCGCGACGGCGGGCCGAGGGGGCGCGCCGGAATCCGCTGCGCGCGCTGGGGCGGCGATAGCAAGGGCGAGTGCCGTGGTGACGGCGGTCACGATCATGTGCCGAGCGACGGGACCCACGTAGCCGAGTGCGGTCTGCATGTCGCGATTATGGCAGCGACGACGCTCGGGCACCGTTGGCGAGAGACTCCAGATCCGCACCTGCCGCACTCATCGAGATCACGCCGGTCGCCACTGACACAGGCCTCTT
Organism: Candidatus Nanopelagicales bacterium; assembly: GCA_044233495.1. Lineage (GTDB taxonomy): Bacteria > Actinomycetota > Actinomycetes > S36-B12 > S36-B12 > UBA10649. The sequence goes on along the minus strand of JBIIJX010000021.1, from coordinate 3,917 downwards.
CCCCAGCGCGATCCCGCGGTCGCGCACCACGCCCTCCACCGCCGCCGCGAACTCCTCGGCGGACGGCGCCGGTCCGGGACCGACGGCGAGGAAGCAGTCGCCCTCCCATCGAGCAACGAGGTCACCTCGAGGGGCGACTTCCTTGACGGCTTGCGCCACGACCCTCAGTACTGCATCTCCGTACTCGATCCCGTAGTCCGCATTGATCCCCGTCAGGTTGCGGACGTCGACATGAATCCCATGCACCGGGACATCTGCAGCACCGGCCGCCTCGACCACCCCCGGGACCAGGACACCCAGGGCCGACCGAGTCAGGGCGTGGGTCAGCGGGTCCGTCGTCGCCAGTCGCTGGCTCCTCATCTCCTCCAGCAACAGTCGGTCGACGCTGTAGCGCCGCACCTGGAGCCCCAGCAGTCCCATCGCGAATGCCGCGAGGGCGGCGATGGACCACTGCAGGGAATCGAGCTTGTTGATCGCGACTCCCGCGATCGTGATGACCACGAGGCTGAAGGCTCCCGCCACGAGACTGGCAGGCCACGTGACCGCCACGGACGGCAGGATGATGAAGAGCATCACCGCGTAGGTGAGCGCGATCTCGTTGTCGTACACGATGCCGAAGATGGACACGAAGACGATGAGCGCGGACATGAGCACCGCCCACGACCAGATGATGATCCCGGGGGCGATTCGCGAGTGAGCGCACACCTGGGCCCAGATGAGCATCCCGATGGCGACCACCAGGACCCCGAAGCGCTCGGCTTCGATCGTCGAGTCCACGAACACCAGCTGGAGAGCGGAGATCGCGATCACGAGGCCACCGACGAGGGAGAGTGCCAGGGGTATCGAGTCGCAGGCAGTCTGGATTCGCGCCCTCGAGAAGTCTCCGGCTGGGTCCAGTCGCATAGTGCGCGGAATGTCCTTCATGGTGGTGTCCTCGGTCAGGCCCGGCGGGAGGATCGCCCTCACCCGGGCAGGTCGGATCTGGGCGGGCCATGGCGCAAGCTTCGACACCGTGAGGCCGAGATAGACGATCGTGTTGAACGCGACGAAGAACGCGAACGTGCGGAACCACGGCTCGCTCAGGAGTGACTCGGGCAGCAGCACTCCCGCGACGACGGCGCTCATGTGCTCGCCTTGGCTGCTGAGGACGCGTGGTCGACGTGCCCCCACCGTGCCTCGCTGCTGCGACTTATGTCGATCAGCGAGGAGACGAAGACCACCTGCAGGAAGACGTCGTACAGCAGTTCCGGCAGGACCGTCACAGCCAGCAGGCGACCCCGCCATCCGGTGCCCCAGGCGGTCAACGTGCGCTCTATCGCGAAGACGACACCGACTGCAGTCCAGAAGGGAAACCAGATCCAGTTATCGATCGCCAGGAAGGTCGTCAGCAGCAGCAGCAGAGCGGCGTTCAGGGCGACGACCCCGTAGCCGATGCCGATCTGCTGACCCCAGTAGCGCAGCGTCGCCCGGGTCATGCCGTACGCGCCGAGGTTCTCGAGTGCACCCCGCTGCCAGCGCTTGCGCTGGCGCCACAGATTGCGCCACGTCGGCATGAGTTCCGTGACGACCTTGCACTCAGAGGGCGACATCATCGTGCCGCCGAGGGACTTCAGCGCAAGCGTCAGCTCGTTGTCCTCGGTGAGTGCCGTGGTGTCGTAGACGGAGCCCGGACTGCCGGGAATGAACACACCTCGCGCAGCAGCCACGTCCTTCATCGCCCCGGCCCGGAAAAGGGTGGCCGTGCCGGTGAGGACGAACACGCGGCCCCGGCGTGCTCGGATCTGGTTGGAGTACCGCGCGTACTCGTTCCGCTGGAACTGGCCGATCAGTCCGTGGCCGGGCTCGCCGAAGAAGATCCCACCCACTGCGGCCAGCTCCGGATCGTCCTCCAGATGGCGGGCCGCGACCTCGAGGAACTCGGGGACGAGGCTCGTGTCGGCATCCATCACCAGGACGGCATCGCGCGGATCCATGGACGGGAGCAGGACGCGGAGCGCCTGGTTGAGTGCGCCACCCTTCTTGTGCACGTTGTCGACGGTCTCGAAGGCCTCGTGGCCGAGCTCCCTGGCGATATCGGCTGACCGGTCGGTGCAGTTGTCGGCCACCACGATCACTCGATCGGGCGGACGGTTCTGTCGGGCCAGCGCACCCAGGGTGACAGGAAGCGCCTGCTCCTCATTGTGCGCAGGCACGAGCACCGTCACCCGCACCCTCGGATGGTCCGTGATGGGGTCCGGGTCAGTGGCCCGCAACCACGCCAGGCGCTTGCGCCGCGGGCTGATCGACAGGAGGGCGGCGATGATCTCCAGGCTCACCGCGCAGATGGCCACGATGAGCATGGCGGCAATGGCCGTGGCCACCACCTCGACGGGTGGCAGTTCGCGCGAGACGAGGATGGACCATGGCCCGATCGGGACCTCGACCAGATCGGAGGTGACCCCGGGGCCCTGCCAGCGGGCGCTCACGTACGCCGCCGTGATCACGACGAGGACGATGAGGGAGAGCACGATGGCCACCACGAGCCGGCCGAGGAACGCGGTGCGCCTGCTTTCCTGGATGGACTCCAGATCGTCCGTCTCGTTCAGGAGGCCTCGCCCGGACACCGACCCATCATGGCAGGCCCGCAGGGCCTCCGCGGCAGGGTTCGGGCTGCCCGGGCGCGCGTCAATGCACCGTCGCTCCTAGCGGGAGGTGCGCACTGCTCCTGCGAGCTCCGCCTCGGTGAAGCCACCCTCCACGACACCGTCCTTGGCGTACCGATACAGCACGACGGAGAAGATTCCGCGCATCGTGGACAGCAGGAGGGCACCCGCCATGAAGAGCAGGATGCCGATGACGATGAGCCCGACTCCCCCAGCCACCAGAGCGCCTCCACCGGCCGTCGCCAGCACTATTCCGAGGATGACCAGGAGGACCCCCGGGAGGATGGTGACCAGGCCGACGATGCCGCCGATGCGCACGCCGCCGAAGATCTGCATGCCCCACTTGGCCTTGAAGAGTGCGAAGGAGCTCTTGATGGCCTTGATCGGCCCCTGTCCGTCGAGCACGATGAACGGCACGACGAAGAAGGTCACGAGCGACCACATCGCGAGAGCGCCCGCAGCGGCGATGTTGCGCACCGCATCGGCCGCACCGTTGCCATTTCCCCGGATGAATCCGACGATCACGTTGACGACGGTGGCGATGAAGGCCCAGCCGATGAGCGGGATCAGCCGCGCGACGGACCGCGCAATCCCATGGCCCACCGAGGAGTCGCCTCCACTGAGTTCAGTGTCTGCGGCGGCGACGAGGCCGCCCGACGCGATCGACAGCACGATCTGGTTGGCGAAGACGCCGATGATGGCGAGGGCTATGCCCGCGACCGTCTGGTCACCGAGCAGGAGAAGTCCAGCGGGAATCCAGAACACGGCCAGCGGGATGAGGCTTGCCAGGAATCCGATGACGGGGAAGGCCAGCAGGTACCGGTTCTCCTTGATCACCGCCCAGGACTTGGTGGTGAGCAGCCGACTCTGACCCCACGATCCTCGTGCCATGCCCCAAGGCTAGTGCCCGGGCTCGGCTCAGCGGGGAGGCGCGAGCGCAGATGCCATGGCGGAGCGGTAGATCAGAATCCAGCCGCAGGTCAGCCACGACGCCACCAGGCCCAGGACGAGCCAGGCGATCAGCGCCCCGAGGGGGCCGCCAACGAAGAACCCGTCGACATTGGCAAGCAGCCAGAGCACTCCGAGCACAACTCCCACGACGATCACGGTCACCAGCCAGCGACCCCACCGCGCGCCGATCACCCGGAAGTTCACCAGAAGCGGGTTCCGCTGCCCGTCGACGACAGCGATGAGGAGGTAGGGCGTCAGCGCCACGATGACCAGGCCCGGAATCACGTACAGCGCGATTCCGAGGGTGACGACGAGCGCCCATGC
>JBIIJX010000213.1:0-4107 GCA_044233495.1 Candidatus Nanopelagicales bacterium | reverse complement strand
TGCGAGGGCCCAGACGAACAGGGGTACTGCGCGCGAACGCACCTGCACCACAACGCTCGCGGCCGCAACCCGACCCGTCGCCGCCTGGAGTCCGGCCGAAACCACGCACCCGAACGCCAGGGTGAAGACGGCGAAGGAGACCAGGGCCAGGAGCACGAAGGGCACCGTGAGGTACGGACGAGGCTGCCCGAGGAGGAGCAACGACTGGATAACGGCATTGACGATGACGACAGGGACGATGACCCGCCACCCGCGCCATATGCGAAGCAGGGCAGTGGCCAGCGCACTCCCGCGAAAGAGCGGTGCCTGCGGCGCAGTCGTGGTCACGATGGCCCCTGCAGAGCGGCATCGAGCACGTCCTGGACCGTGCCGTCGAAGATCGACTGGCCATCGACCTCGATCACCAGGTCGATGGGAGATGTACCGATCGCCGTTGAGCGGATCTCGGACCCGTCGACCGTGGATCCGATGCACGTGAATCCAGCCTCGTTCACCGCACACACGGGAGCCTCGAGCACCGGGACCCCCTTGTCGACCAGGACGTCGTACGTGGCATTGCGAACACTGGTGATCGTGTCTCCGCTGACGGGCGTGAGCTCGTTGACCTGCGAGCAGGCCGGAAGCGTCAGCACTGCCAGCAGTGCAGCCGACGAGACGATGATCGACTTCATGCTGCTCCCCCATGTGCCAGAAGTTGCGACCGTGCCTTCATCTGCTCGACCTCGAGCATCTCGTCGGTGATGCGACTGAGGTCGAACGGCGCTGGCAGGAGGAGCTCGACATTGCGGTCGAGGGGACTTCCGGCGCGGAGCGCAGGGTTGTTGAGCCATGCATTGGCGCCCAGCTCCCTGCTCAGTGAGGCGAGTCCGGTCTGGCTGAGATCTCCGGGCGTCCATGTCGCAGGGGCAGCATGGTCGAGCGTGGTGACGAAGATCGACATGGTGCCGTCGCGGTTGTCGACCAGCTCCACGAGCTGCTGCTGCTGCGGGAAGTCGATGCACGATGCTGTGGTGATCTCCCAGAAGCCCCCGTCCTCGCGCAGGTGCGGGGTGAGGGTGTTGATGTGGGTGTGACCGTTGATCCACGCGATGAGGGCGGGGTAGCGATGGAGCATCGCGACAAACTCCTCCGCATGCACGAGCCGCGGACCACCCCAGACAGGAGTGGCGTCGTTGTCGAGAGTGAAGGAGTTGTGATGGCTGCAGACCATCGCAAGCCTTCCCTCCGCCTGGCACTTCGCCAGCTCGCCGTCGAGCCAGGTGAACTGATCCTCGGGCACCGCGCCGTCAGCACCGACGACCATGTTGCAGGTGTCGAGACCGAACACGCGCAGGTAGGGCGTCAGGTCGGCCGACCACCACGTCTGCCCCGAGTCGATGTTCGCCTGGGTCCAGCCGTGACCGACCGGTCCAGGCACGGCGGGAGAGTCCAGGTGCGCCTGCATGAACTCGGTGCGCTCGAGGAGCTTGCGCGCAGGATCCGGTGTCACGGCCCTCATTCCCGGGAGCAGGCCGAATTGCTGGCGGATCGCATTGAGGGCGATCTGGGCCACGCTGAGGTCACTGCCGTAGCCCTGCAGCCAGTTGGGTCCGAGGGCCTCGCCCAGAGCGGCCTTGCGATCGCCGACCGCCCAGGCGAACAGCGCGGGATCGGGCCGGAAGGTGCCCATGAAGGTGGCGTCATGATTGCCGTACACCTGGTACCACGGCACGGGCATGCCCTGCGACGACACCGGGTTGGACACCGCCGCGGTGAGCATCCCGGGGACGGCCGGAAACCCGCGTGCCCCGTACACGTCACCCGAGGGATCCTCAGGGTGATAGGCGTAGGTGGCCTCTGACCACACCTGCGGACCCTCGTACACCCCGACCGCACCGCTGTTCGGCGTGACCTCCTTGCCGTCGAGGATGTCGATGTACCACCGAGTCTCGAGCGTCGAGAGGTTGTCGGCGCTGTCGCCGGTGCTGAGGGCGCCGGCCAGGGGGGCTCCGGTGACAGGACTCGTCTGCGCCGCGACGACGCTGTCGACCACGGACGACAGCACGTGAACGGTCAGGGCGTCCTGAGGGCGACAGGCATCGGTGAACAGGCTGGGCGAGATGCTCTGGATCGCATCCATGCGCGCAGGGGTCTGGGCGTCGATGACATGGATGTCCGACAGGTGGGCCAGGTAGTACAGCGAGCGACGGCTCCTGCTGCGCGACTCGTCCGCCGTGCGTCCGAGCACGTCGAATCGCGGGATGAACTCCTCTCCCGGGCCCGCGAGGAGAGTGCGGTAGACGCCACGCACGGGCTGGGCGGCCAGCCTGATGGTCTGCAGCAGGGTGCTCGGCACGTCCTGGGCGCGCAGGGGGTTCGCCAGCGCGGCACCGAGCGCCTCGCGTGACAGCCCCCAGGCTCCGGCGAGGGTGGCGACTCCCGCCATGAACCGGCGTCGGGACAGCGACATGGGCCGATGGTAGGCGGGCAAGGCACACGCACGGGCGCAAGTGCGTCAGATTCCGAGCGTCGACCTCGGGTAGGCCGCCTCGGGATCGGTCAGGACGTTGACCAGATAGGGCAGCCCCGCCGCCATCGCCCGGTCCAGTGCCGGTCCTATCTGCGCGGGGTCGGTCACGGTCTCCCCGCCACCGCCGAGGGCGATGGCGATCTCGTCGTACCGGGTCGCGGGCAGGTCGGCGATCACGTCGTACCCGTACAGCCACCGCATGGGGTGCTTCTCCAGCGCCCATCCGGCGTTGTTGCCGACGACGATCACGGCAGGGATGCGGTGCCGGACCAGCGAGTCGATGTCCGACAGTGCGAATCCGGCGGCGCCGTCTCCCATCAGGAGGAACAGCGGGGATCCGGGATGGGTTATCCCGGCCGCGAGGGCGAACCCGGGGCCGGTGCCCAGGCAGCCGTACGGTCCCGGATCCAGCCAGCGCCCCGGCTGCTCCGGCTCGATGTAGCGGCCCGCGAACGACACGAAGTCACCGCCATCACCGATCACGACCGCATCGGCGGTGAGCCGTGGAAGCAGCTCGCCGTAGATCCGCGCCGGGTGGATCGGGTCGCTGTCGCTTGCCAGGTCAGCCCGGTCGGCGTCGACCGCCGCGCGGGCCGCATCACGCAGTCGAGCTGCCCAGGCGGCATCCGCGGACGGCCCGTTGGCGAGGGCTTCCAGGGTGGCAGGCAGGTCGCCGACCACCGTCACCTCGATCGTCCCCACCGTCGCGCGCTCATCGGCGCGCTCATCGGCGCGCTCATCGGCGTGCTCCACCACGTGCACCACCGGGGCTCCCGGTTCGCCGAAGACCCCGTAGCCGAGTCGGAAGTCCAGCGGAGTCCCGACCACGACGACCAGGTCCGCCTCACGGAAGGCCGTGGAGCGCGCACGCGTGACGAGGTGGGGATCGGAGGGCGGGATCACACCCCGTCCCATGCCGTTCGCGATCACCGGGAGTCCGCGCTCCGCGACGAGGTGACGCGCAGCCTCGACGGCATCCGACATCCACACGCCGCTGCCCAGGATCAGCAGCGGGCGCTCCGCTGCGCTGAGCACGCGCGCGGCACTGGCCAGCGCATCCGGATCCGGCGCCTCGGCATGGACCGGCTCGATGGGGTCGCGATTCTCCCGCGGCGCGGGCGAGTAGATGGCATCGATCGGGATGTCCCAGAACACCGGCCCACGCCGCACCGAGGCAGCGAGGTGGAAGGCACGATCGGCATCGGCGCGGATGTGCGCGGCGTCGTGGGTCGTCCAGGCGGCCTTGGTGATGGGGGCCAGCAGCGGGGGCTGGTCCAGTTCCTGCAGCGCTCCCTGCCCCCAGCGCGAGTCCGGGGATCGGCCGCCGAGCACGACGAGTGGCGTGCGGTTGAACCACGCCGTGGCTATGCCGCTCACCGCGTTCGTGACACCCGGTCCGGCCGTGACCGCGGCGAAGCCCGGGGTGCGCGTCAGCCGGCCGACCGCCTCAGCCGCGAAGACCGCCGTCTGCTCGTGCCTGGTGTCGACCAGGCGCAGAGGCCCATCCCGCTCAACCATCCTTCGGTCGGGCGTGGATTCGACTCGGGCTCGGCCCCCGACGGCAGCGTCGTAGACCGGGAAGATGTGAGCCCCGGAGA
>JBIIJX010000113.1:0-8068 GCA_044233495.1 Candidatus Nanopelagicales bacterium | reverse complement strand
AACACTGAGGTCACACCTGCCTCGCGAGCACTGTCGACGATGTGCTGGCCGCCGTGCACGGACTCGTCGCCCATGACCGGCACGCTACTGAACCCGCACCGGATCGGGGGTCGCGCCGGCAGATCACCCGAAGGTAACGGCGAGATAACGGAGCGCGCCCCAGTGCGTCGACCGCATTTGCCGATTCCCGGAGCGCACCGTCATTTCGGGCGTACATTGACGAGTCTCCGGCGCAACCGCGCTCAGCCCACCCAAGGCGAAGGGGGTCATGCGGTGTCGACGATGACGGATCCCGTCACCGAGACCGAGATCCCCGGTCGCTCCCTGTCCCAGATCGCGTGGTCCCGGCTCCGCCGCGATCGCACCTTCATCGTCTCCTCGGTCATCCTGATCGTCATCCTCCTGATGGCCCTGTTCGCCCCCGTCCTGACCGGCCTGGTCGGCGTCGATCCGTACTCCCTCGACAAGACCGCGATCGACACCTCCGGAGGCAAGCCCATCGGCCCTTGGGGCGGCATCAGCGCCGACCACCCACTCGGTGTGGAGTGGGGCACCGGGCGGGACCTCTTCGCACGCCTGCTCTACGGGCTGCGGATCTCACTCCTCATCGCCTTCTCGGCCACCATCCTCGTGGTCATCCTCGGCACCGTGTTCGGCATCGTCTCCGGCTATGCGCGCGGCTGGCTCGACGGTGTGCTCGGTCGCTTCATGGATGTCATCCTCGCGTTTCCCTTCCTGCTGATCATCCTCGCGCTGTCCGGTTCACTCACCCAGCGCCTGACGTCGCTCGGAGTGCCCGAGGGCAACGCCTCCCGCATCACGTACCTGATCCTGGTGCTCGGAATCTTCGGCTGGCCCTACCTCGCCCGCATCGTGCGCGGTGAGGTACTCAGCCTGCGCGAACGAGAGTTCGTCGAGTCGGCGATCTCGCTCGGAGCCAGCACGCCCCGCATCCTCATCCGCGAGATCCTGCCCAACCTGTGGGCCCCGATCCTGGTCTACGCGACACTCCTCCTGCCGATCTACGTCGCGGTGGAGGCCGTCCTCTCCTTCCTGGGCATCGGCGTCCTGCCTCCTGAGCCGTCCTTCGGAGCGATGCTCGCCGACTCCGTCCAGTACTTCACTCTCATCCCGTCGTACCTGTTCATCCCCGGAACGCTGCTGGTGATCGTGGTCGTCGCGTTCAACCTCGTCGGCGACTCCATCCGTGATGCTCTCGACCCCAAGGCGGTCGATCGATGATCACGACTCATGACTTCCCGGTACTCGCACATCAATCGGTGTTGCGCCGGAAGGCAGGGTGTCTGACGACACCACCCAAGAAGGAGTGGAGGTAGGGCAATGATCAGAGTCCGACGAGGGGCGGCGGTTGCAGCGACAGCTGTCATCGCCTCCCTGATCCTGGCTGCGTGCGGCGGATCAGGCGGAGGCGCCGACTCCGAAGACGCCGCAGCCGGCGCACAGGAGGGCGCTGGCGAATCGGCACCCGCTGAGGAGGCTGCGGAGGCAGGTGCTGCGGGTCAAGCCGGCGGCACCCTGACCATCCTCAGCTCGGCCGAGCAGTTCCTGACTCTCGACCCGCAGGTGGTCTACACCGGTGAGGACCTCGCCTTCCTGGGCGCGACGATCCAGCGCAGCCTGACGGCCTACCAGGTGGCAGAGGGCGATGCCGAGGGCACGACGTTGGTTCCCGACATGGCGACCGACACCGGCACGCCGTCCGAGGGCGGAAAGGTGTGGAGCTTCACCCTGCGCGACGGCATCACGTGGGAGGACGGTGCGCCCGTCACCTGCGCCGACGTCGCCTACGGCACGTCTCGACAGTTCGACATCGGTCTCGCCGAGGGTGGCCCGGTCTACGCGGTGACGTACCTCGACATTCCCACCAACGAGGACGGCAGCTCGCAGTACCTCGGACCGGTGGACGGCACGGGCCAGGAGCTGTTCGACAAGGCCGTGACCTGCTCGGACGACAACAAGACGATCACCTTCAAGCTGAACCAGCCGGTGCCGGACTTCAACTACACGGTCACCCTGGGCTTCAGCCCCGTGCCGGCCGGCATGGTCACGGGTGAGGAGTACGCGAACAAGCCGATGTCCAACGGTCCCTACAAGGTCCAGGAGTACACCAAGGGTCCGGGCGGGAACCTGACCCTCGTCCGGAACGAGAACTGGAACAAGGACAGCGATCCCTACCGTCTCGCGCTTCCGGATTCGTGGGTGGTCAACTTCGGCATCGAGGAGACCGTCGGCGAGCAGCGCGTGATGCAGAGCTCGGGCGAGGACGCCTACGCCATGGTGCAGAGCCTCACCACAGCATCCCTGCCGGTCGTCTTCGAGGATCCGCAGTACGAATCGCGACGCATCGATGCCTTCGATGCCTACACGATCTACGCGGCAGTCAACACCGAGAAGGTGCCCGACGAGAAGGTGCGGCAGGCCATCGGCATCGCTCTCGACCGTGAGGCGCTCCTGCTCAATGCCGGTGGCACGTTCGGCGGCGACTACGCAGACGGAGCCGTCAAGCCGAACATCGGCATCGACTACGCACCCACGGGCCTGTGGGACGACCTGCTCGGGGCCCCGATCCCGCCGAACGGCGATCCCGAACTGGCCAAGAAGCTGCTCGCCGAGGCCGGAGCATCCGACCTCACGATCACGCTCGACTACGGCCAGTCGGAGGACAACGATAAGGCCGCAGCAATCTGGGTCGAGTCGCTGGCCCGTGCGGGCATCACGGTGAAGCCCAACCCGATCGAGCGAGGCCAGTACTACGGCGTCGTCTTCGACAACCCCAATGAGGTCATGCTCGGTGGCTGGGGTGCGGACTGGCCGAACGCCTCGACGGTGCTTCCTCCGCTGTTCGTGCAGGGCTGGAACCTGTCCCGCGTGAACGACGAGGCCTTCGCCGCGAAGGTGAAGACCGCCTCGCAGGAGCTCGACCGCCAGAAGCAGGCTGAACTCTGGCACGAGCTGAGCAAGGAGGCCGCGAAGAAGATGTGGATCGTTCCGACCCGGTTCGGGCGCGACCAGCGCCTCGCCGGAACGAACGTCGGCCCGATCTTCAGCTGGTCGGCTTACGGGTCCTACCCGTACCCGATCATGTACGCCGTCCAGTAGCGGCGGCTCTCAGGGGGAGGGCGGTCCAAACATCCTCCCCCTGAATCACTTGTCGGATCGGGAGGAGGGGCATCGTGGGTGCATACGTCGTTCGACGTGTCCTCATCATGGTGCTCCTCCTCCTTCTCCTCAGCTTCGCCGTCTTCGTCCTGTTCAGCCTGCTGCCGGCCGACGTCGCACGGCTGACCTGCGGGAAGATCTGCACCGACCAGACCATCGAGCTCAATCGCATCCGGCTCGGACTCGACAAGTCCGTGTTCGAGCAGTACTGGCTGTTCCTCTCGGCGATATTCGTCGGGCGCACCTACGGCGAGGGCGAGGGAGCCGTCGTCTGCGAGGCTCCCTGCCTCGGGTGGTCGTTCACGAAGTCCGAGCCCGTCCTGGAGCTCATCCTCGATCGGCTGCCCACGACGATCTTCCTGGCGCTGGGAGCCTTCGTCCTCTTCCTGATCGGGGGCGTGCTCCTCGGCATCTACAGCGCACTGCGCCGAGGCGGATGGCAGGACAAGGCGATCACGGGCATCGCGTTGGTCGGGTACTCCCTGCCGTCGTTCTTCTTCGGCCTCGTGGTCATCTACTTCGTCATCATCCGCTGGCAGATCCTGCCCTTCCCGCGGTACGAGCATCCCTGGGACGATCCGGTCCAGTTCTTGCAGACCATGATCCTGCCGTGGCTGGTGCTCGCGATCCTCTACGCCGCGTTCTACACCCGCCTCACGCGCAGCCAAATGCTGGAGACCCTCAGCTCCGACTACATCCGCACCGCCCGCGCCAAGGGACTTCCTGAGCGGACGGTGGTCGGCAAGCATGCCCTTCGTGCCGGACTCACTCCCATCGTGACGGCCGCGGGTCTGGATCTGGCCGGTCTGCTGGGCGGGGCGATCATCCTCGAGGCGATCTTCAGCCTGCCCGGCCTGGGCAGCCTGGCGATCTCGTCCGTGACGAACCCCGATCAGTCGATCCTCGTCGGCGTCACCCTGATCACCGCAACGTTCGTCATCATCGCCAATCTCGTGGTCGACATCCTCTACGCGTACATCGACCCGCGGGTGAGGGTGTCATGACGGGCGCCTTCCTCGAGGTACGGGATCTCCACGTGGACTTCCCCACCGACGACGGCATTGTGCGCGCGGTTGCCGGAGCCAGCTTCTCGGTCGCGGCCGGCGAGACGATGGCCATCGTCGGGGAGTCCGGCTCGGGGAAGTCGGTCACCGCCCAGGCCGTCATGGGCCTGCTCAACCCGCGTGCGGCCCAGATCTCAGGTCACGTCCTCCTCGACGGCACCGACCTGCTCGAGTGCGATCCGGACGATGTGCGCCGCATGCGCGGGTCCGTCATGTCCATGATCTTCCAGGACCCGCTGTCCAGCCTGCACCCCTACTTCCGGATCGGCGACCAGCTCGTCGAAGCCGTGCGCGTACACCAGAAGGTGAGCAAGTCCCAGGCCCGCGAGCTGGCGATCGACGGTCTGCGTCGCGTGGGAATCCCCGCACCCGAGCGCCGGATCGACGACTACCCCCACCAGCTCTCCGGTGGCATGAGGCAGCGCGTGATGATCGCCATGGCCCTGATCAACGGTCCCGCGCTGCTCATCGCCGACGAGCCGACGACCGCACTCGACGTGACGGTGCAGGCGCAGATCATCGACCTGATGATGGAACTTCAGGAGCAGACGGGCACCACCATGATCATCATCACGCATGACCTCGGAGTCGTCGCGGAGATGGCCGATCATGTCTGCGTGCTGTACGGAGGCCGTGTCGTCGAGTACGGATCCACCGACGACGTGTACTACCGCACCTCCATGCCGTACACGCAGGGCCTGCTGTCATCCGTCCCGCGCCTCGACGAGGACCGCACCGAGCGCCTCGATCCGATTCCCGGCAATCCTCCGTCGCTCATCCGACTGCCCACCGGCTGCGTGTTCCACCCCAGGTGCAGGGAGCGGTCGCGCGTGGCCGACGACCTCTGCCGGATGTCGGAGCCCCCACTGCACGAGGTCGGCCCGGGCCACACGGCGCGCTGCCACCTGGTCGACGGCACGGGCGGTGCCGCGTGACCGAGATCGTGCGGGTCACCGACCTGCGGGTGCACTTCCCGGTGCGCAGTCGTGGTGTCTTCCCGCGGACGATCGGCCAGGTGAAGGCCGTCGACGGAGTGAGCCTGAGCATCGGCTCCGGCGAGACCCTCGGGCTCGTCGGCGAGAGCGGATGCGGCAAGTCCACGACCGGACGGGCGATCCTGCGACTCCTGCCGGTGACCTCGGGCCGGGTCGAGATCGAAGGCACCGACATCACCTCGCTCAGCCGCCGCCAGCTGCGGCCGATGCGGCGTGAGGCCCAGATGATCTTCCAGGACCCGTTCAACGCCCTGAACCCGCGCCAGACGGTCGGGTCGATCATCGCCGCGCCGTTCCGGATCCAGAAGGTCGATCCACCCGGCGGCATCCGCGCTGCGGTGCAGGACCTCATGGACCGCGTGGGCCTCAATCCCGAGCACGTGAACCGCTACCCGAACGAGTTCTCGGGAGGCCAGCGCCAGCGCATCGGGATCGCCCGCGCCATCGCCCTGCGCCCGCGCCTGATCGTCTGCGACGAGCCGGTCTCGGCCCTCGATGTGTCGATCCAGGCGCAGATCCTCAATCTGCTGAGCACACTCCAGGATGACTTCCAGCTCTCCTACCTGTTCATCGCCCACGACCTCGCGGTCGTGCGCCACATCGCGCAGCGCGTGGCCGTGATGTACCTGGGGACGGTCGTCGAGGTGGCCGGTCGGGAGGAGCTGTACGCCCATCCGCTGCATCCCTACACGTACGCCCTCATGTCGGCGATTCCCGTGCCGGACCCCGTCGCGCAGGCGGAACGTCAGCGCATCGTGCTGCGCGGTGATCCGCCGAGCCCCATCGACCCACCACCCGGCTGCTCCTTCCACACCAGGTGTCACATCGCGCAGGACCGATGCCGCGTCGAGAAGCCGGTGCTGCGTGATCTGGGGGGCGGTCATCAGGTCGCCTGCCACTTTCCGCTGACCGCAGCGGCCGGAGCCGCGCCCTGATGCAGTCCGCCACCCGGGAGCTGATCGCAGACCCGCGCTTCCGTCGATTCTTCGCCTCGCGCTTCATCAGCAATGTGGGCAACGGCATGCAGCCGATCGCCCTTGCCTTCGGAGTGCTGGCGATCCCCGGAGCGACCGCGACCTCGCTGAGCATCGTCCTCGCGACGACCGCGGTCGCGGTGCTCCTCGTCCTGCCCTTCGGGGGGGCGCTCGCGGATCGCTACGGTGCGGCGCGGCTCGTCGGTGCGGCGGACATCAGCATCAGCGTGCTCGTGATCACGCAGGCCGTCCTGTTCATCACGGGCACGGCGAGCATCCCGGTGCTGGCCTTCCTTGCCCTGGGTGTCGGCGCGCTCAACGGACTCTGGTACCCGGCCTTCGCCGCGCTCACGCCGGATGTCGTCGCCGCGGAACGACTCCAGCCCGCAAATGCACTCGTCTCCATCGCTCAGAACGTCGGCTACATCCTGGGTGCGAGCACCGGTGGCGCCATCGTGGCCCTCGCCGGTTCTGGAGTTGCACTGGCCGTCGACGCTGCCAGTTTCGTCATCGCCGGCCTGCTCGTATGGTCCTTGCGGCACCTGTCGCAGCGACGTCACTCCGGGGAGTCGATGCTCGCCGACATCGTCAGCGGCTGGGGGGTCTTCACCTCCTTCCGCTGGGTCGTCGTCGTGGTCGTGGCCTTCAGCTTCATCGTCATGGCCTGGCACGGCTCGGAACAGGTGCTCGGACCGGTGCTCGCAGACGAGGCCTACGGCGGACCACGAGGGTGGTCCATCGTCCTCGCAGCGCAGGCCGTCGGGCTCCTCCTGGGTGGCGTGCTGGCCGTACGGATCCATCTGACGCGTCCGCTCCTCGTGGGCATGCTGGTGACCATCGCCCTCCCGGTCTGGCAGGTGACCCTCGCCCTGGAGATGCCGCTCGCCGTCGTGTCCTTCGGTGCATTCCTCGTCGGCACCGCAATCGAACTCTTCTACGTGGTCTGGGTGACCGCCCTGCAGTCGCGCGTGCCGCGGGAGTCCCTCTCCAGGGTCAGCTCCTACGATGCGCTCGGCTCTCTGATGCTCGGTCCGCTGGGCGTCGCGCTGGCCGGCCCGCTCGTCGGCCTTCTGGGCCTGACGACCGTGTTCCTCATCGCAGCGGTCATCTCGCTGGCCGCGATCCTGGGTGCCCTTCTCTCGCGCTCGGTGAGAAGCCTGACCGTCCTGCCGGCCGACGCACGAGCGCCATCCGACTCACCGGCGCCATCCGACTAGGCGCGGCCATCCTGCGCGGGGGTCAGGAACCGCCGCAGGCTGGCGAGCAGCACCGATCCGGCGAGCAGCCCGACGATGACCACGACGAGCCAGGCACCTGCAAGGCCGGCACCGAGGAGGACGCCGGCGAGGCCCGGACCGACAACACCCGAGACCGCCCACGTCCAGCTCACCATGGCGTTGTAGCGACCGCGCAGGTGATCGGGCGCGAGGTCGTTGGTGATGGCCGGTGCCACCGGCGAGTAGATGGTCTCACCGAACGCGAAGATCAGGACCCCCACGATGATGACGACGGCAGCCGCCGACATCGGCACGATCGCGGCTGCACCGATCGCCAGCCAGGAGACGGCCCACAGCACTCCGACGAGACCGGCCAGCAGGCTGCGTGATCGCCCCTGGATCATGGACAGGACGAACAGCTGGCCGATCACGATCGAGCCGGCATTGACGGCGTACGCCACCGCGACGAGCGACAGGTCCAGGCCGGCGACCTCGGTGATGTAGACGGGGAGCCCCACCTCGAGCGAGCCGTAGCCGAAGGTGACGAGCAGCACTGCCCCCAGGGCCAGACGCACTGCGGCGCGATCGCGCAGCACCTCGCGGTACCCGCCCGGGCGCCGGTCCGCTCTCGTCTCCTT
>JBIIJX010000007.1:0-34575 GCA_044233495.1 Candidatus Nanopelagicales bacterium | reverse complement strand
GCCGGTGTCGCCGGGGTCCTCCGGATCGTCGGGGTCCTCCGGGTCGTCGTGACGGCCCACCCCCACCCCTCGCATCGGGATGAGGATCCCGAGGTACACGAGAAAGGTGACGGCATCGACGAGGTAGAGCAGGACGAACGTGCCCGGTGCAGCGATATCGGCGATGAGCGCCCCCGCCACCCCGCCGATGCTCAGACCCAGGTTGAGGCACATGAACTGCAGCCCGAACAGCTTCTGCCGGTCCTCGCTCGGCGTCACGCGCGCGTACAGGGCTGCCTGGGGAGCCCAGAGCGTCGAATCGCCGATGCCGAGCACGGTGAGCGCCACCACGGCTGCGGGAATCGTCGAGACGAAGCCGAGCGAGCCGACACCGACGGCCGTCACCACGAGGCCGGTCATGAGCACCGGTCGCGGGCCGAATCGATCGACGACAGAACCGACGATGGGAGTGCAGACGACGGCGATGACGGCGAGGTAGCCCACGAGGAAGCCCGCCGTGGCCGTGCCCAGTCCGCGGACCTGGCCGAGGTAGATGATCAGGAACGGCAGCGTCACTCCACTGCCCACGGCCGAGATCAGGTTGCCCACGAGGATCCGACGCGCGGCCGGAGTAACCACCGCGAAGGTGGACGTCACGTGGGAGCGCATGCCCCCATCTTCCACGTTCGCCGTTAGAGCTCTCGCGCGCCTACGGGCCACCGGCTCCAGGGCCCTACGTGGGGTTCGGCGTCGAGTCCTCCGACACGCCCAGATCCGCGTAGCACAGCGCGATCACGCCACGGCGGTCGTCGACCGAGTCCCAGGTGACAGGTCCGCCCGCGATCGAGCGGTCGCCACTGGGGATCACACGGCTCACGGTCAGCTCCCCGTGCACGACGGGGAGGTCGCTCCCCTCAGGCGAGCAGACGACGATGGCAAGCCGGTCCCCCACTTCGGCAAGGCCACGCGGGCCGAGAACCGCGATTCCGGATTCGTTGATGTCCCGGACCCGGACATCGACGCCGCCTGCTGTCGCCGCCAGATCCACCCCGAAACGCCACAGCGCTCGCCGCTGGGTCCGACGCATCTCCCGAACGACCGCCGGAGCCACGGTGATCGTCTCAAGGAGGACGAACACCGTGACCGTCACGTAGACCACAGGCTCGAGGGTCCCGGGCAGGCTCAGACCAAGCGGCAGGGATCCGGCAGCCTGCTGCCAGGAGCGCAGCAGCCACGAAACCAGAATGACCGCGATCACGGCCAAGGGAACACGAAGGAGGGCGAGCTTCTCCCGCCACTCAAGGGCATTGACGGACTTCGGCGTCACCTTGAACGGTATGTGACGTCCCAGCAGGGTCAGCACGACAGCCCGCATGTGGGTCTCCGCCGTGATCCAGGTGTAGGAGGCTCCCTCCCCGAGATCCCGCATCCCGCGCGCCAGCCCGACGGAAGCGATGTTGCTGAGCGCGATGCTCACGGCGAGCGCGATCAGGAACGGGACCGAGGCGACGCCGATCGGCAGCCACCCGAGGAGGAGCACGAGCACCAGGACGAGGGCGTAGACCAGGCGCTGGAACGGAAACAGGTAGTACAGCAGGTTGTTCAGGTAGTGGAGCCGCTGCGTGACCTTCCAACCTCGACCGATCAGCGGGGATTCCGGTGACATCAGCACCTGCAGGGTGCCCTGGGCCCAGCGGTACCGCTGCAGCAGGAAGTCGGCCATGGTGTGCGGGGCGAGGCCGGTGGCAAGAACCTCGTTGTGATACCGCACGCGATACCCGTGCTGCTGGAGTCGGGTGGTGGTGTGGAGGTCCTCCGAGACGGTCTCGATCGCGACTCCCCCGATCTCCCTCAGGGCGCTCATGCGCAGAAGTGCGGAGGAGCCGCACCAGAAGGAGGCGTCATGACGGTCGCGCGCAGGCATCAGCACGCGGAAGAAGAGAGACTGCTCGTGCCGGCCCGGCGTGCGGTTCTGCGCTGAGTCCCGGTTGCGGAAGTCATGGGGACTCTGGACGAGGGCCACCCCGGGATCGGCGAAGTAGCCGCTCAACTTCTCGATGATCGATCGTGATGGCACGTGGTCGGCGTCGAGGAGAAGGAGGAGCTCACAGTCGATGAGCGGCAGCGCGTGGTTGATGTTGCCCGCCTTGGCGTGTGCATTTGACCTGCGTTCCACATAGCGCACATTCATGGAGCGGCAGAAGTCACGGACTTCTTCGCGGCACCCGTCGTCCAGCACCCAGACCTCGTGCACTCCCCGCACCCGCAGGCTTCCGATGATGGTCGGTTCCAGGACGGTGATCGGCTCGTCGTAGGTGGTGATCGCGATGTCCGTGACGAAGTCGAGCGGTGCAGGGTGCTCCATCGCCGGAATCCGCCAGGTCTCGTACACATACAGGCAGGTCGCAGCGAGACTCATGACCTCCGCCACGAGCAGGAGCACGAACGACACCGGATTGGCGCCCTGCCACGACAGGGCGAGACGGACGACCAGGTAGCCGAGGATCGCCACGAGTGCCCCGAGAGCAACGGTCCGCATGACGCGTGGTCGCTCCGCAGACCAACTTCCCCACCACGAACCCAGTTGGCGTTCCCCCGTCAACGTCCCTACTCCTCGGATCTCACCGCACTGGCCAGGGACGCCACAGCGCTGCGCAGCAGGCGCTGCACCTTGATCTCACGGATGACCATCTCCGCGAGAGTCTTCAGGATGGTGCGCTGCTCAGGCGTGAGTGCCGCCCGTGCGGTGAAGTCGATCAGGCAAAGCGCGCCGAGGCGCACTCCGTCAAAGACCAGCGGTGCGCCGGCGTAGTAGCGCAGGTGGGGGTCCGAGGTGACCAGGGGATTCGCCGAGAACCGGGGATCCTCCATCGCATCGACGACCTCGAAGACATCGTCGGAGAGGATCGTGTAGTTGCAGAAGGCGACGTCCCGGGATGTCTCGCAGACGTCGAGACCCTGGATGCTCTTGAACCACTGCCGTTCCTCGTCCACGAGGGAGACCACGGCCACGGGAACGCTGAAGATGGAGCGACACAGGCCGACGATGCGGTCGAGGTTCGCATCGGGTGCGGTGTCGAGGATCGCGAGGTGCGCGAGAAACGCCAGACGCGCATCGTCGTCCTCCGGCTTTGGGAACGAGCCGGTCATGCGCGTTCCACCGTCGCACCGCCGGCCAGCAGTTCCGAGACCGCCACCGGGCGCCCGAACAGGTATCCCTGGAATGTCTCATAGCCCAACTCGCGCAGGATCTCGAACGTCTCCTGCGTCTCGACACCTTCGACGACATGCTCCTTGCCCAGGACTTCCAGCATCTCCAGCATCAAGCGCAGCGTCTTGCGCTTCTCCGGTCGGTGCCCTAGGTCGAGGATGAGGCATCGATCGATCTTGATCACGTCGAAGTCGTAGTCGGTGAGCAGCGACATCCCGTTCAACCCCGACCCGAAGTCATCCAGCGCCGAGGTGTGCCCGAGTTTCCGGAGGGCATTGAGCACGCTGTTCGACGTCACGAAGGGTGGCATGGGGTACGTTTCCGTGAACTCGAAAGTGGCTGGGGCTGAGGCTCGTGCCACGAGGTCCAGGAAGCGGCGGCGACTCTCCTCCTCCGCGACCACGCGGTTGTGCACATTGATCGAGACGTGGGCGCCCAATTCATCATGGAGCAACTGCTGCAGCTGCAGTTGCCACTCCAGCACCCGGAACTGGTCTTCCAGCCCGAGCCTCGCGAAGACGATCTCCGGTGGCTCGCCGCCCGTGGGCCTCGACAGGAGCTCGCCCTGCACGATGTCCGGGTGGCTGACGGAGGTGTAGCGCTGGAATACCGGCTTCAGAAGCACACCGTCGACGTCGATCTCCACCAGCCGAACCTCGCTTTGCGCACGTGGACGTTCACGTGCCCGAATCATGGCAGACCCCATGGCTCGCCGAGCCAGTTCCCCCGATGCCGACGGGGACTCAGCGGGTCTCGTGCCACGTCCCGCGAGCCTCACCGGCTCCTGAAGGCGGCGTCGAGCGCTGCGGTCGCCTCAGCGACGATCGCCCTGGCCTCGGTGGGACGCGCCCTCGCAGCCCCGCCGCCGCTGAACCCGACCAGTGACGGGAATCCGAGCACCTCGGTGAGTGGGTAGAACTCCGTCCAGCGCAGCGCCGCCAACGACCCCGTCGGCGCTCCCGGGGCCCCACCGCCGATCACACCGAAGACGCTCACGTCGTCCCACCACTGCTCGTCGTACCGCAGGACAACCTTCTCGAGGTCGCCGGTGCGCAGGCTGCTGATGGCGCGCCGCACGTCCTCCGGCATCGGATCGATTCCGACACCCCGCTGCTGCAGCAGGGCGACCGGCACGGCCACGACGACGGCATCGGCGCTCAGTGAGGTGCCATCGCTCAGGTACACCGTGACGGCACTGCCTGACGCTTGCACGGCAGCGACAGGGCTGCCCTTCCGCACGTCCGTTCCCGCGAGAAGCGTCGTCACGATCCTCGAGTAGTCGCCCGCGACCATCACGTCCCCGCCACGCTGATCGGCCCCCTCCTGCAGTGCGCGCACCCCCAGGGACGTTGGCCCCAGGCCGTACTCCTGCGTGATCTCGATCTGGGCAGCCCATGATCCGAGTCGGTCGGGGCGCCAGCCCCGCGCCCGCAGTGCCTGCGCCACCGATTCGGACTCGGGACCGTCACTGTCCTCGATTCGGGTCGTCCATGCCGCCACGCGATCCTGGACTGCCTCTCCTTGTGGCGAGACGCGTCCGGTCAGGGTGTCGCGTGCCAGCGAGTCGGCGTAGTCGGTCGGCACGAGCCGAAGCCCGTCGGCCCGGGCCAGGCGGGTGACCGGGTTGCCGGTGGTGCCGTGGATCCAGGCGGCGCCCATCTCGACGGGCACCCCCCAGGACGTGTCCGCGTGGATCCGACCCCCCACCCGATCACGTGCCTCGAGGACGACGACCTCCACACCGCTCTCGGACAGCGCGTGCGCCGCCGATGCTCCGGCGATGCCCGCCCCGACGACGATGGCACGAGCCATCGGCACCCGATCGAGCAGCAGATCTGCTGCGCGTCGACCGGAGGACTCTGCTCCCGTGGTGGTCGCCGGCGCGGCGACGCTGGTGTACTCGCCGGCGAGCACGATGCGACCGCCGAGAAGTGCCCCTGCGAGCTGCTCGCGCACGCCCGGGCGCACACCGGGTGGAAGCGCGGAGTAGGCACCACGTGACCACGGGTCCCTGTCCCAGGTGGTGACGAGTGCGCTCGCAGGACGGGGCACGCGGCGACTCATGCCCAGCGCGGCTGCTGGGCCGGCAAGGGCAACCGTCCCGGCGGCAGCGACAGCGGCGCCCAGGAGCGCCCGTCGCGTCAGCGCTATGGCACCACTGTCTCGGTGCGGCCGTTCGCTCGCGTGCGCTGACATGGTCGGCTCTAGAGGGAGAAGCCCGGTGGACTGGCGAGTTCTGGGTGAGCGGCATCGAAGGCACGGACGGTCGCCAGGTCGCGCAGCCATTCGTAGTAGAGCTCCTTCGCCGAGAGGAGCTCTACGCCCTCGTCGCGCAGCCGTGCAATTCCGTTCCTGTGTCCTGCGCCCGCGGAGTACACCGCGTCGTGCACGACAACGGCACGAAGTCCCGATGTCCGCCAGCCGATCGCGGAGTGCGCGACACAGACATCCGTCTCCAGGCCGGCGAGGACGACGGAGCCGCGGCCATGTCCGCGCACAGCCTGATCTATGTCGGGGTTGGCGTTCGCGCCGAACACCTGCTTCGCCAGGACGGGTGCCTCTTGGTCCACGGCCGCTCGAATGGACCCCGATGTCGGCCCGTTGGTTGTGGCATCCTCCTCGGTGAGCACCACCGGAACGTGAAGACGAGTAGCCAGACCGGCGACCCAAGCAGCGCGGGCCAGAGCCGACGAGAACACTTCGCGGTCGACATCCAGGCGCGAGGGTGGGTAGAACCCCGGCTGCGCGTCGATCACGACGAGGACGCAGTCGTCGACGTCCAGGTGCGGCATGGCGCGACGGTAGCAGCGTCAGCTCGTTCTAGCGGTGATCGCAGTAGGCTCGTGGACGTGCTGATCGATCGCAGCCGCACGTGACATGAGACTCTTCCGCCGCCGCGAGAAGCAGCGCGCAGGCACGGTTGCGCTCGCCGATGTCTCGGCCAGTGAGACCGACTACACCGTCCTGACTGTCGGCCAGTCGAGGCTGACCGCCTCGTTCCTGGCTCTGGGATTCGTCGACGGTGAGCCCCCGCGCTTCGCGCTGGCGACCCTGATTCCCGTGGTCGATCCGGCGATGAGGAGGGTCGCCGACATCGAGATTCGGATCGACGACTGCATCGTGGGATACCTGCGCCCGCCGGCTCTCACGGCAGCGATCGCTCGACTGGACGATCATCAGGCTGCAGCGCTCGCGATACCCGTCATGCTGTTGTCGACACCGGCTGGCCCAGAGGTGCGCGTCCACTCAGCGCTCATGTGACCGCGGTGGCAGCGGGCGACACAGAGGCGGATCAGCCCCCGCTCGCCCAGGTGAGTGCGGCCGAGAACACGAAACCGCCCACGCCGATGATCCCCGCCCAGCCCTTGATGGAGCGAACCGCGATCGGGATCATCTCGTCGATGACGACGACGAGCAGGGCGCCCGCGGCGATCGACTGAATGATCGCCTGAGTGGAATCAGAAGCGCCGTAGAGCAGGCTGTATCCCACGGCGGCGAACACCGCACCGATCACCACGATGAAGGAGAACCGGAGGAGCACCGCACCGATCGTGATGCCGCCCGCGAGGAGAGCCGCGGCTATGCCGATCGCCTCGGGAATCGCTGAGATGAAGATGGATCCCACCAGCGCGGCAGAGATGCCGACCGAGGCGGTGTGGAGAGTGAGACCCACCGCCACCGACTCGGGCACTCCGTCGATGACCATTCCCACGGTGAGGTTGCGCGCCTCCTTCTTGCTGGCCCCATGACCCGCTGCAGGGTCGTGGCCCTGAGGTGAGAGCTCGGCCTCGATGCGCTCACTCGGCTGCTCGTCCCGGCCCCGGCGCTCAAGAAGACGGATGATGGCGAAGTATGCGAGGCAGCCGATCGCGATGCCCAGGGCAGTGGGGAGCTCGCCGGCCTCGTCGTACGACACCGCGACCAGATCGATCGCCACCGCGGAGATGACGGCACCGGCACCGAAGGCCATCAGGGCACCGACGATGGTCGGCTTCTTGAGCCGAGGGAACTTCCACACGAGCAGGGCCCCGACCAGTAGGGCCGATTGGGCGAGAGCACCGAAGAGCGCCGCTTCAAGCATGGTCGGACGCTACACCTGCCGCCGAACTGCCGTGACCTTTCATGATTTCGCGACCTGCGTACCGGGGCCGAGCAGGATGGTCCCGTGATCGTCGCTGCAAGATGCCTCGCGGCAGCCGCTGCCGCCCTTGCCCTCGCCGGCTGCGGCAGCCCGGCTGCCGGGCCACCTGAGGGATTCACACGGCTGTCCGATGTCGCACCGGACATCGTTCAAGAGATCCGCTACCACGGTGAGCACAACTTCATGGGGCGACCCGTGTCCGGCTACGACGTGGCCGAGTGCTGGCTCACCGAGCCGGCAGCTCGGGCGCTGGCTGAGGTGCAGTCAGACGTCAGGGCCAAGGGGTACTCGCTCAAGGTCTACGACTGCTACCGCCCTCAGCGAGCTGTGTCTGACTTCGTCGAATGGGCCAAGGACCCCACCGACGATGTGACGCGTGGGGAGTTCTACCCGCGCCTGGCCAAGGACCAGCTCATCCCCCTGGGGCTGATCGCGGAGAAGAGCGGGCACAGTCGGGGATCGACCGTGGACGTCACGCTCGTCCCGCTCGGGTCAGGGGTCAGCCCGCCGTGGGTCCTCGGAGATCCCGCCGTCGACTGCGCTGCACCCGTGGGTGAGAGGTTCGCTGACACATCCCTCGACATGGGCACCGGCTTCGACTGCTTCGACCCGCTCGCGGCGACGGCGAACCCCGACATCACGGCGGAGCAGCGGGCCAACCGGCAGGTGCTCACGACCGCGATGGAGGCCGCCGGCTTCGTCAATCTTCCGGAAGAGTGGTGGCACTACACCCTTGGCGACGAGCCGTTCCCCGAGACCTTCTTCGACGCACCGATCCAGTGAACGAGCCCCTCGACCGACGCAATGACCGTGGCGCGCCGCACCACGGCGTGCCCCTCCGCGAGGCACTGCGCGTCTGGGCCTACATCGGCGTCAACAGTTTCGGCGGTCCGGCTGGGCAGATCGCGGTGATGCATCGCGAACTGGTCGAACGTCGCCGGTGGATCAGCGAGCGACGATTCCTGCACGCCCTGAACTACTGCATGATCCTGCCCGGCCCGGAGGCGCAGCAGTTGGCCACGTACGTCGGGTGGCTGATGCACGGAACCCGCGGCGGCGTCATCGCCGGAAGCCTGTTCGTCATCCCCGGATTCATCGCCATGCTCGTGCTCGCCGCAGCCTACGTCCTGTTCGGCCAGGTCACCTGGGTGCAGGGACTGCTCTTCGGGCTCCAGGCAGCCGTCGTCGCCATCGTCATCGAGGCAGTCATCCGAATCGGCAGTCGGACCCTGCGCTCACGCGTCCTGCTGACGATCGCCGCGCTGTCCTTCCTGGCGATCGCACTCCTGAAGGTCCCGTTCCCCTACATCGTCATCGTCGCGGGGCTGGCCGGCTGGCTCGTCGGACGCCACCGGCCCGGCTGGTTCCCCCTCGGCCGGCACGGCGATGCCGCCGCCCAGGACCACCGTCCGGCTCTGCTCCCGGACGACGACGCGATCACGCCCTCGGCGGCGCGAAGCGCCATGCGTGCGGCGGTCATCGCCGCCGCCCTCTGGCTGATTCCGGTGGCGGCCCTCCTCGTCACCCTGGGCTCCGAGAGCATCTTCACCCAGGAGGCGTTCCTGTTCTCCAAGAGCGCCTTGGTCACCTTCGGCGGCGCCTACGCCGTTCTCGGCTACATCACCCAGGAGGCCGTCACCCGGTACGGGTGGATCACCCCGCAGGACATGATCACCGGCCTGGGCCTGGCCGAGACCACGCCAGGTCCACTGATCATGGTGGTGCAGTTCGTCGGGTTCCTCGCCGCCTACAACAACCCGGGCGAACTCCCACCCCTGGTCGCCGGCACTCTCGGGGCGGTCCTCACCGTGTGGGTCACCTTCGTCCCGTGCTTCCTGTTCATCTTCCTCGGAGCGCCCTACGTCGAGCGCCTGCGACACAACCAGGCCATCAGCCACGCTCTGACCGCGGTCGCCGCCGCTGTCGCCGGCGTCGTCCTCAATCTCGCGCTCTGGTTCGCGCTCCAGACGGCCTTCGACACCGTCACGGATACCTCGATCGGACCCGTCACGCTTCCCGTGCCGCAGGTGGACAGCGTGAACGTCGCGTCCGTCGTCATCTCCCTGCTCGCGGCACTCCTGGTGTTCCGGCTCAGGATCGGCACGCTCAAGGTGCTGGGTGCCTGTGCAGGAGTCGGCGTTCTCGTGACTCTCGCAGGGTGGGGCTGAGGGGCCCGCGCGGGCAGTGATCTCAGCGGGGCTGGAGCCCCGCCTCGACGATCGCCTGGAGTGCCGCCTCGTCGATGGACCGACCCGTGTACTTGGACGCTGTCGCGAGCACCTTCGCCTTGGCCTCGTCCACCTTGTCCGCGGGCTTCTCGAGGGCTGCCGCCCAGTCGCGATACAGCTCCCAGGCGAGCTCACGCTGGCGCAGGGCCTCATTCACCCGCGCCATCTGGTCATCGGTGGCATGCAGGCGCCAGGTCTGCCGGAGCGCCTGAGGAAGCACGTCGCGATAGTCGTGACCGCCTTCGGCGAAGATGCCGGGAGTCGGCACCAGGGCGTTCTGCATGTCGAAGAAGGTCGTGAGCAGCGTCATTCCCGGCAGCCAGCGCGTGCCGCGAGGTGCACCGTGGGGGCGACGATCGTCAGGGCCGAGCCAGTCGGGCTTGCGCCAGCCGAGCTGCGAGCCGAACTTCGGGATCGGATCGTCGCCGTTCTGCAGCAGCAGGAAGTGGACCTTCTCCAGCTCGGCAGCGGGCAGCGCACGCCAGTCGCTCAGTCCACGTGGCAGGTAAACCGCGCCCGGCCCGACCTCAGGCGGGTCAGCGATGGTTCGATTCCCCCACAGCTCCTGACGCCACACCGTCGCCGCCGGAGTGCCGATCCACAGGGCGGCGTCGATACCGGTTCCGTCGAGGCCGAGTACCCCCGTTCCCCGGAACATCTCCTCGCTCACCTGGGAGCCCAGACTCTCGCCGAAGAGGAATACCTTCGGGCGCTTCGTCTTCGGCATCGCGAGCAGCCGCTGCGCGATGCCCTTCATCACCATCTCCGTCTGCGCCGTACCGGTCGGCACGCGCGTCAGGGACAGCGCGGAAGGCAGCACCGAATACTGGATTGCAGCCGAGGCGCAGTCGCCGAGCATGAGGTACTCGAAGGTCTCCGTCGCCACGTAGTTGACGTAGCCGGAGCCGGTGGGCGAGAACAGGGCGAAGGCCTTGCGCTCCAGCGCGTGGGTGCGATCGATCTCCGCGAGGAGCATGCGGGCCCGCTCATTGTCGCTGGTCGCCATGTCGAGAGAGGCGTACACACGGATCGGCTGCTTCGCCGAGTCGACGCCCATCACAGAGGCGATGCCCTCCGGCTGCAGAGTCATCCCGAGCCATCGCGCCCCCTCGCGAGTCACCTTCATCCAGTCCACGCCGGACTCCGGGCAGCCGGTGACCTCCGGCACGGACGGGGGCGTGCGCATGCCTGGCTCGACCGCACCCCCGCCCTTGCTCAGCAGGGCCGAGACCTTCGCGACGGCGAACCAGCCGACGGCGACGGAGATCGCAGCGCTTGTCATGCGTCCGAGCATGCGGTGATCCTGAGGTTCACCGCCTATCGCGATGGTGGCCGCCCGCGCGGTGACCTGCGTAAGCGCGGACTCTGCGCGCGCAAGGCCGTAGGTCGCAGCGGCGACACCGACGCCGATACCTGCCGCCTGCGCGGGCGAGACCTCCCGCACCTTGTCCTCGAGGAAGGTCCCGCCGTCCGCATGCGTTGCTCCCGGGGCGTCGCCGTCGACCAGGGACCCGGGGCGCTGCTCCCACGGCCGCAGACTCAGCCACGAACCGACACCCACGAGTGCCGCGGCCGCGAGAGCGGTCTTGCGAGCCGGATGCGCCCGCGTGCCACTCGCCGCTGTCGAGATGACGCTCGCAGCCGAGACCGCAGCGGCGCTCTGCGCGACCAGTCGGATGACGGCGCGCTTGCTGGACTCGTGCTCAGACCAGCGCAGGGCCACAGCAGCGCCCGCGCCAGCAGCACCCATGGTGCCGGCCACGAGCAGGCGCGCCCAGGTGGATGGATCCTCAGTACGGCTCACGCGTGACGCGACCGCCTCGAGCACGGCATCGCCCGCGGAGAAGAGGCCGTATGCAGAGGCGGACGTGACCCCCGTGATGATCGCCTGATCGCGCGAGGCGCGGGTAAGCAGGTTGGGCTGGTACGACCGGGCCGCCGCGAATGCGGCACCGACGAGGCCGGTGCTGGCTGAGTGATCCATGAGGTCCCCTGAATGCGCTGCTGCTGACGTGTGTGCGGGCCCATAGTGGCACTTGGGGTGGTTGGGGTCTGCTCCAACCCCGATGTCCATATGCGCCGCGCGGGCGCGTTCCGCATCGCGGGGCCTCGCTCTCCGCGCTGCGGCGGATCGACCTACTCCCGCAGGGCCCGATAGATCCCGCCGTACGGTGCCGGATCGACGAGCGCATCGACAAGTGCGGGACGTCCGCTCGCCAGTGCCTCCCGGATCGCCGTCTCGTACTCGGCAGCGGACTGCACGCGCCAGGAGCGGATGCCGAACCCGGACGCGATCTGGGCGAAGTCGGTGCTCGCGTACTGCACTGCATCGGCACCGCCTTGGACCGCCGGGTTCTGCTTGAGCGCGATGAGCGTCAGCAGGGAGTCGTTGAAGACGACCACGACGACGGGGAGATTCAGTCGCGACAGGGTCTCGAGCTCGGCAAGGGTCATTCCGAGCCCGCCATCGCCGGTGAAGGCGACGACCGGGGCCTCCGGATGCACCAGTGCGGCGGCGATGGCCGCCGGAAGGGAGTAGCCCATGGTCGCGTATCCGCTGGAGATGAGCACCCTCTGGGGTTGAGTCACCTCCCACAGCGGGACGCACACCAGCATGTGGGCTCCCGCGTCGACGGTGGCGATGGAATTCGCCGGACTGTGCCGGGACGCCAGCTCCACGACGAGACCCGGCGTGAGGTCGCTGCCCCCGGCGGCGTTGCCCGCCCTGGTGGCGGCAAGCAGACGGGACCACGCCAGGGCTCCCGTTCCCGGGGTCCACTCTGAACGCACCGACGCCCCTGCATGATCGATGAGCTCCGCCAGGTCGCCGACGACCTGGGCGCGCAGGTGCTCGCCGAAGAAGTCGGCATCGTCGATCCGCCAGGTGCCGGCCAGGACCACCGGTGCCTCGTAGTCCCATGCGGTGGGGAGGAGCTCCACGGGGTCGAAGCCGATCCCGATGATCAGGTCGGACTCGCGAAGCAGGGGTGCTTCGACCGTGCCGCCGGTCACGACTCCCGCGCTGTACTCCGAGCCATCAGGCACGACGCCGCGAGCCTTGTAGGTCGTGAGGATCGGAATGTGGGTGCGCGCGGCGAGGTCATTGAGCGCCGTGACAGCGCGCTCCATCTCCACCTCCGGCAGGGTTGTGAGCCCGAGCCCGGCAATGATCACCGGGTGACTGGAGCCACTCAGAGCGTCGACCAGGGGTCGGGGATCGGACCGCTCCGCCGCCTCGCGGCGAGGGATCTGCACCGTCGCCGCTGCTGGGTCGATGTCGACGTGGACGGGGCCCGGAGGCTGGACGACGCTGGCATCCACGAGCTCCGCCGCCGCCGCCAACCGCTCACCGTTCCATGCCACCGAGAACAAGGACACGGGGCCGAGGAAGGCCTGCTGGTCGAACCGCTGGTGCGAGACCCGATGGGCGTCAGCGGCAGACACGCAGTCCGTGATCATCACCATGGGCGCCCTCTCGAGGAGGGCGTTCGCAACCCCGTTTGAGGAGCATGCCGCACCCGGCCCTCGAGTTGCGACAGCGATCCCGGGGGCGCCGGTCAGCTCCCCGACGACCCCGGCCATGATCGCCGCGGACGCCTCCTGATGGGCGAGCACGAACCGGACTTCGTGGTCACGACAGGCACCTGCGACATCGAGGTTGGATCCGCCGCCGGGGACGCCGAAGGCGAACCTCGCTCCCCGCTGCTTGGCGGCTGCCACGAGTGCGTCGGCGACCTCGCGGCGGGTGCGCTGCGCCAAGGCAACCTCCTCATTCGACTGACGGTGAGCGTCGTCCGAGACTATGCTCTCGCCACACCGATCCGAGTTGATTTGCTCCGTCGCGGAAGGAATTCCCCATGGCAATCAAGGTCTCGAACTTCCTCCACGTCGCCGATGGCCTTCAGGCCAATCAGTTCTCCATCGGAGAACGGGATTCGGTCAACTCACTCGACGACCTCGATCCCATCTACAAGCAGTTGATCGACGGCCCCTACCACGCCAACTTCGGCGTGCTCGGTAACGACGGCCGCATCAACATCACCCCCATGTGGTTCGACTACGAGGCTGACACCGTTCTGGTCAATGTCGCCACGCACCGCAAGAAGGTCGAGTGGATCCGCAAGAACCCCGAGCTGTCGATTCTTATCGTCAACCCCGCGAACATGTACCACTGGATCAGCATCAAGTGCCACGTCGAGCGCGAGATCCTCGAAGACGATCCGGCCGAGGGCGCAAAGGTGACGGCGCAGCTCGACAAGATCTGGACCAAGTACACCGGCAACGAGCCTCCCTATGGCCTTCGTGATCCATCCATCGATGAGCGCCGGGTCCTGTTCGTGTGCCCGATCGATCGCATCGCCACCTTCGGCAAGCCGTAGGCCGGTATGCCCTCAACCGCGAGGGTCGCGATCGTCGGTGGATCGCTGGCGGGGTTGACGGTCGGACTTCTCCTGCGCGACCTCGGCTTCGAGGTGACGGTCTACGAACGTTCAGCGCACAAGCTCGAACAACGCGGAGCCGGCCTGGGCTTCCTCCCTGATGCGGCCCGGTACCTGGTCGAGCGTTGCGGGGTCGACATCGACGATGTGAGCACGTCCACGGACACCATCCGCTACCTGAACCGCGATGGGTCCGTGGCCCACGAGCGCCAGGTGCGCTATCACTACACGTCCTGGTTCACCGTGTACGGCCGCCTGCTGGAGGAGTTCGGGTCCGACCACTACCTGGTCGGCAAGGAGGCCGTCGGATTCGACCAGGATGACGACGCGGTTCGGATCCGTTTCGCCGACGGCACGTCGACAGAGGCCGAACTGCTGGTCTGTGCCGACGGAGTGAACTCGGTGTTCCGGCGGCAGTTGCTGCCTGGCGTCGAGCGCAGGTACTCCGGGTACGTGGCCTGGCGCGGCATGGTGCTGGAGGAGGACCTTCCCCCGGAGACGGCGGCTGCGCTGGGCGACGCCATCACCTACGCCTTCTACGCCAACAGCCACATCCTGATCTACCCCATTCCAGCTCCTGACGGTTCCGTGGTTCCCGGGCATCGACTCATCAACACCGTCTGGTACCGCAACTACAAGGAGGGCGGGGATCTCGCCGACCTGATGACCGACGACAGGGGCGTACGTCACGATCCGACACTGCCTCCCGGTGCGGCCCGGCTCGAGCATGTCGAGGAGATGCGTGCCCATGCCCGTGCCCGACTGCCGAGAGTGGCCGCCGATGCAGTGACCCTTTGCGACGAGCCCTTCGTCCAGGCCGTCTACGACCTCGAAGTGGATCGCATGGCCTTCGGGCGGGTGTGCCTGCTGGGTGATGCCGCCTTCATCATGCGCCCCCACGCCGCCGCCGGAACGGCGAAAGCCGGAGCAGATGCCTGGGCCCTCGCAGAAGCCCTCGCCGCCAACCCCTCGATCCCCGACGCACTGCGGGCCTGGGAGCCCGGCCAACTCCGGATCGGTCGCAATCTCACCGCGCGGACGCAGCGCCTGGGCAGAGCCTCCCAAGTCGAGGGAACCTGGGAGGCCCCGACGGACGACTCCCTGTTCCGGCTCCGGGATGAGGGTCCGTGACCACTCGCGAGCGGGCAGAGCGCATGCAAGCCGCGGCCGTTGCCTTCCTCGATGCGCTCGAGCCGGAGCAGCGCGGGGTCGCGCAATGGGCGTTCGATGACACTCAGGAACGACAGTCCTGGTACTACACGCCCACGGATCACGGTGGGCTGCCACTGTCGGCCATGAGCCCCCTCCAGCAGAAGTCCGCGCACATGCTTCTCGCGGAAGGCCTGTCCCACTCCGGCTACAACACCTGCGCGGTGATCATGGGTTGGGAGAACATCCTCGACCGCCTTGAAGGGCATATCCGCGACTGGGGACGCGAGCGGGGGCGCGATCCTGGGCTGTACTACTGGCGCGTGTTCGGCGATCCTGCCTCGGGCCAACCGTGGTCCTGGCGGGTCGGTGGGCACCACATCTCCGTCAGCCACGTCATCGTCGACGGTGAGGTGGTGGGGAGCACGCCGCTGTTCATGGGGGCGGATCCCGCTCACGCATCGCTCGGAGGCCCGGATCTCGTCAGGCCCGTGGGTCCGGTGGAATTGCAGGCCCGTGAGCTGATGCTCTCCCTTGACGACGATCAGCGGGCGCTGGCCATCGTCACCGATACGGCGCCGACGGACATCGTGGCCTGCAACCGGCCTGTCTATGGCCACGGTGACGGCGATCTGCCGATACCGCTGCAGGACGTGTGGCGCGGCCGCCTACCCGAGCCTTGGCACGAGCTCGCCGTGACAGTCCAGGAGAACGCTGACGCAGAAGCAGGAGTCCAGGATCATCACCTGGAGGCCGTTCGCCTTACCCGCGAGCCGAAGGGGATCCCGGCCAGCGCACTGCGTGATGACCAGCGCTCGGCACTGCGGGAACTACTCGACCTGTATGCCGCTCGGCTCCCCGATTGCCTGCGTGAGATCGAGCAGCGCAAGTTCGAGGGGTCGCGGCTCGACGAACACTCACTGCTGTGGGCAGGAGGCGTCGGGCAGGGTATCGGCTACTACTACCGGGTTCAGGGCCCGAGACTGATGGTGGAGTGCGACAACACGCAACGGGGGGCCAACCACATCCACACGGTTTGGCGCGACCCGTATCGGGACTTCGGCGTGGACCCGCTTGCCGAGCACTACCGGTCCGAGCACCGCTGACGGCCGGCTGCATCCACGAAGGCGCGTCGGAATGCGGACGTCATCACGATCAACTTTGTGGAACTGACGTACATGCTTGACACTTCGGTGCTCCGGAATCTACGGAGTACGCATGAGTCCGCCTCTCAAAGCCCCCGAAAGCGACGTCCACCGCGTCTTGCTGAAGCGCCCCAGGTTCTGTGCCGCTCCTATACGGATTGCGGCTCTCGGTTGAGGGCTGCGTAGTGGGCGTGCTCGAACTCTTCGGGGGTCAGGTAGTCGAGGCTACTGTGCAGGCGCCGGTTGTTGTACGAGTCGACCCAGCCTGCGGTGACCCACTCGACGTCCGCGACGTTGCGGTACGGCCCGGCGTGGAACACGGTGGTGCGGATGCACTCGGTCTTGAACAGGCCGAGCTCCTCACTCGAGGAGCCCCCGCGCTGACCGGCGTCGACGTGCGCCTGCAGATACAGCGGCGCACCGTCTCCGCCCTCACCCTGTTGCGCTTGGCGACCACCTCGGCCGCCGCAGTCGGTCTCGGGTACTCCAGGACGTGATCCAGCATCTGCTGCCCCGAATCCGCAGGCGCCGAGTGTAGATCGCCTGCTATCTGAGGACCATGTTCGGCTCACCGCGGTCATTGAGGCCGCCGCCCGCTTGCTCACAGGTACCGCCCCGGACATCACCGTTGTTGAATGCCTGCCGCCAGCATGCTCGGAGGGCGAGCTGACCCCAGTAGTTGGGATGCATGGACTCCTGTTGGTAGGTGTCTTTGGGGTTAATGATGTTGATTTCCATGGCCCACTCACTTCGATCAGCAGCGTCCGATTGCTGCCAATCGGACACACCCTGGTCGCTTGCAACCCGGTCCACTTCAGTACTGCAGAGAGTGTGACCGGCAAAGGCATTGGCGGCATCCATGACCACGATGTCCAGGGTGGGACGTTGATCGCGAGCTGACGCAACCGCCTGGCGCAGATTGGCGTTCAGTAGGGGCATGACTGTTTCGCTGGCCCACCATGAGACGTCGTCATCGCGAAAGCCACATCCACCCTTAAGTTGGCGGTCGTATCCAGCCTCCGGGTAACGCATGTCTCCAGGATCAGCAATCAGATTGGGATACAGCTGAACACCGAGAGTCCAGTCACCATCTTGATAGCCAGCATTCTCCATCGCCGTAGCGATATTGAGGATGGCAGAGACCGTGTTGGAGAGGACTCGATCCTGTGCGTCAGAATCAATGAATTCCTGAACCTTGTTGTCGTCCTTGCAGTACTGCCCGAATACCGCAGGCGCCAAATAAGCTTTCACGCATTGCTCGATGATCGGCGCGTAGCCGAAGTCATTCGCGCCGATGGACAAGGCAACCATCCGCACCGAATGCTCAGAAGCGAACTCCTCTAAGAGCAGCGCCTGACCCTTGCGCTGTCCCTCATTGAAGAAGTCGATTCCGGGCTTGAAATCTCCGGCCCTGTCCACGGTGGTCACCGTCAGCGCACCGCTGCAGGCAAGATTCATCGAGGGGGCGTCGCCGATGTGGATGGCTGCGCTCTGCGATCGATGACAGCGAGCGATCGTCTCGCCGCCGGGACCGTCGTGGTAGGCGCTTGAACCCAGGGCGTCTATGGCGCTGGTGGACAAGGACTGGTTTCCCGCCCAGCGGCCGGCCTCCCCGGAGATGATCGAATCACCGAGGGACACAACCCACTGCTCGTCGCTGGGTTCCCGCGATGCAACCTCCTCAGCACCAGCAGCAAATCGGGAGACGGGTTCGTCAGATGAGCAACCAGTTACGACGGCGATGGCAAGCACAGTTGCGCATGCACAAAGGAACCTCTTCATGGAGTCACAGCACCGTCGCTTCCTTGATCCGGCCATGCAGGTGTGTTGCCAAACGTGCGCTAGACAGAGTTGAAGGAGAAGCCCGGAAATGGGAAGGGCTTGCCGTGCGACGACATCTCTTGGCGTTGGCTGCGTCGTTGACAGCGGTGAGCCTGTTGATCGCCGGCTCGCGAGTCTCGTTAGCCCGAACTCACTGACCCTTGCACGATGGCCTTCTACATCGCGGACACCACCACGCTCAAGGCCGAAAACCCACCACCGCTGGGGACGTCACCCGAAGCCACCGTAAGGAGTCAGCCGAAACCACGTAAAGGATCAGGTGAAGCCAATCCGTCAAGGATCAGCCGGAACTGCACATTTCGTCGGAGCCGCCTCGGGGATTTGAACCCCGGACCTACGCATTACGAGTGCGTTGCTCTACCACTGAGCTAAGGCGGCGCGCCTCCGCGCGGTTCCTTGCGGCCTTCGCGGTGAGCCCGCCCATGCTACTAGGCGGCGTCGGATCGGACCGAGGCTGGTCGCCGACCGCACCTGCCGCCCGGAGCCGGGCGACGTGCGTCAGCCGACGTGGGCCATGGGTGCATCGTTGGCGGCCATGTCCTGCTTGGACATCGTCACCAGGAACACCCAGACGAGGCCTGCCACGACCAGGATGCCTGCACCCCAGACGAATCCGCGGTTGAAGCCTGCGACCAGGGCCTCCGGCGAGGGCATGGGCTCCCCGTTGGGGCCGGGCACGAGACCAGTCGCGGCGTTGGCGGCGATGAAGGCCGTGGTGGCGGATGCGGCGATCGTGTTGAGGAACGCGACGCCGATGGAGCCGCCGATCTGCTGGCTTGTGTTCAGCACCGCCGAGGCGACACCAGCGTCGTGGTCGCCGACGGCGAAGAGCGAGACCGCCGACAGCGGCACGAAGATCAGTCCCATGCCCAAGCTGAGGACGATCAGCGAGGGCAGGATGTCGGTCACGTAGCTGCTGCCCGGCGTGAGCCGGGTGAGCAGCAGCATTCCGATCACCGCGAGCACGAATCCAGACGTGGTGACCCACCGCGGACCGAATCGCGGCAGCAGTTGGCTGGCGATGCCCGCGCTGACGATCACGCCGGCGGAGAACGGCAGGAACAGCAGGCCCGAGGTGAGGGGGGTGTAGCCGAGAACGCCCTGGAAGTAGTACGTCAGGAACAGGAACATCGCGAACAGGCCCACGCCCACGAAGAACGAGGCGAGGTAGGCCCCGCCACGGTTGCGGTTGGCGAGGATCCGGATGGGCAGCAGCGGATGGCTCGACCGCGCCTCGATGAACATGAACAGGATGAGGAGCAGGATGCCGAAGCCCATGAAGAGCAGGGTCTGGGTGCCAGCCCAGCCGTCGGACTCCGCGCGCGTGATGCCGTAGACGAGCGAGACGAGACCCAGCGTCGCCGTGACTGCACCCGGGACGTCGTACTTGGTGTTGCCGTGGGCGCGCGACTCCTTCACGAACGGGATCGCGAGCATGACCGCGATGATCGCGATCGGCACGTTGACGAGCAGGGTCCAGTGCCAGGAAAGGTACTGGGTGAGGATGCCGCCGGCCACCAGGCCGATCGCGGCGCCACCGCCGGAGATCGCGCCGAAGACACCGAACGCGCGGGCGCGCTCCTTGGACTCGGTGAACGTCACCGAGATCAGCGACAGGGCCGCTGGTGCGAGCAGGGCCGCGAACACGCCCTGAAGGGCCCGAGCCGCGATGAGCATGCCCTCCGTGGTCGAGATGCCACCGAGGAAGGAGGCCGCGGCGAAGCCGATGAGCCCGACAATGAACATCCGCTTGCGGCCCTGGTAGTCGGCGATGCGGCCACCGAGCAGCAGCAGGCCGCCGAACGCGAGGGTGTAGGCAGTCAGGACCCACTGGCGGTTGGCATCCGTCATGCCCAGGTCGGCCTGGATGGACGGGAGCGCGATGTTCACGATCGAGGCGTCGAGCACGACCATGAGCTGGGCGATCGCAATGACGATGAGGGCGCGCCAGCGGTTGGGATCGGGGGTCGTGGACAGGGCTACCTCGGGCACAGCAGACGACATGGGGCTCCTGTCAGCGTCAGGCTGACATGCGCCAGCCCCCACACCCTACCTCAGTTCATTGATGATTCAACATTCGCGCTGGTGTGGCGCCGGCGCAGGCATGCCGAGGGCCGGTGACCCTGAGGTCACCGGCCCTCGCCTGCTGAGTCAGATCAGCGGTGCAGGTCGAAGCGGTCGTTCTCCATGACCTTGACCCACGCGGACACGAAGTCGCGCACGAACAGCTCCTGCGCGTCGCTCGCGCCGTACACCTCGGTCTGCGCCCGAAGCTGGGAGTTCGAGCCGAAGGAGAGGTCGACCCGGCTGGCCATCCACTTGTGCTCGCCCGTCTTGCGGTCACGACCCTCGAACAGGTTGTCGTCGCCGACCGCCGGACCCCAGACGGTGCCCATGTCGGCGACGTTCACGAAGAAGTCGTTCGACAGCACCCCTGGCCGCTTCGTGAGCACGCCCACCTGAGACTGGCCGGTGTTCGCGTTCAGTGCACGCATGCCGCCGACGAGGACGGTCATCTCCGGAGTGCTGAGGTTGAGCAGGACAGCCCGCTCGACCAGCAGCTTCTCGGCCGGCAGGGTGAAGCCCTTGCCGAGGTAGTTGCGGAAACCGTCGAACTTCGGCTCCAGGACCGCGAACGACTCGACGTCGGTCATGTCCGCCGAAGCGTCGGTGCGACCCGGGGTGAACGGCACCTCGATCGTGACACCCGCATCCTTCGCGGCCTTCTCCACCGCAGCACCGCCCGCGAGGACGATGAGGTCGGCGAGCGAGACCTTCTTGGCCCCCTGGGCATCGAAGTCGGCCTTGATGCCCTCGAGCGCCTTCAGCACCCGAGCGAGCTGCGGCGGATCGTTGACCTCCCAGTCGCTCTGCGGCTCGAGGCGGATGCGCGCGCCGTTGGCACCACCCCGCTTGTCGGTGCCGCGGAAGGTCGCGGCCGAGGCCCACGCCGTGCCGACGAGCTCGGACACGGTGAGTCCCGAGGCCAGGACCTTCTCCTTGAGAGCCTTGACGTCAGCGGCATCGACCAGCGGATGGTCGACGGCCGGCACCGGGTCCTGCCAGATGAAGGACTCCGCCGGGACCTCCGGGCCGACGTAGCGGATCTTCGGCCCCATGTCACGGTGGGTCAGCTTGAACCAGGCCTTCGCGAACGCGTCGGCGAACTCGTCCGGATTGGCGAGGAAGTTGCGCGCGATCGGCTCGTAGATCGGATCGAAGCGCAGCGCGAGGTCCGCCGTCGTCATGACGGGGAAGGTGCGCTTGCCCGGGATGTGGGCGTCGGGGACGAGCTCCGCAGCCGCCGGATCCGTCGGCTTCCAGTCCATCGCGCCGGCAGCGGTGGTCCAGAGCTCCCACTCCCACTTGAAGAGGGTCTCCAGGTAGCTCATGTCCCAGGTGGTCGGAGTCGGGGTCCAGGCACCCTCGTGGCCGGAGGTGATGGTGTCGTCTCCGAAACCTGTGCCGAAGGAGTTCTTCCAGCCCAGGCCCATCTGCCAGATCGGTGCGCCCTCAGGCTCAGGGCCCACGAACTTGTCCGGGAGGCCGTCGAGGAGGGCGTCGACGCCGGCACCATGCATCTTGCCGAAGGTGTGACCACCGGCCACGAGCGCAACCGTCTCGTAGTCGTTCATCGCCATGCGCCCGAAGGTCTCGCGGATGTCGCGCGCGGACGCCTTGGGATCCGGCACACCGTTGGGGCCCTGCGGGTTGACGTAGATCAGGCCCATCTGGACGGCGGCGAGGGGGTTCTCGAGGTCGCGGTCACCGGTGTAGCGGTTGTCGGCGAGCCACTCGGACTCGGTGCCCCAGTAGGTCTCGTCGGGCTCGTAGACGTCCGCACGGCCACCGGAGAAGCCCGCCGTCTTGAAGCCCATGGTCTCCATGGCGACGTTGCCCGCGAGGATCATCAGGTCGGCCCACGAGAGCTTGCGGCCGTACTTCTGCTTGATGGGCCACAGCAGACGTCGTGCCTTGTCGAGATTGCCGTTGTCGGGCCAGCTGTTCAGCGGAGCGAAGCGCTGCATGCCGGCGCCGCCGCCACCGCGACCGTCGCTGGTGCGGTAGGTGCCCGCGCTGTGCCACGTCATGCGGATGAAGAACGGGCCGTAGTGGCCGTAGTCGGCAGGCCACCACTCCTGCGAGTCGGTCATCACAGCGGCGAGGTCGGCCTTGAGGGCGGCGTAGTCGATCGACTTGAAGGCCTCGACGTAGTCGAAGTCATCACCCATCGGGTTGGGCGACCCGCCTGCCTGCGTGAGGATCCGCAGGTTGACCTGATCGGGCCACCAGTCCCTGTTCTGCTGACCACCGGTGCTCGATCCGTGCACCACGGGGCACTTGCTCTGCTCGCTCATTGCGACCTCTCTCTGCTTCTGCCTGGCTCTCAGGCGTGGGACTGCTGTGTTGGGCGTTCAGTGACGAAGTCGGCCTGGCACCGGGAGCAGCGCCCCCAGTAGACCACCTCGGCCTCGTCGATGTCGTAGTCGGCATCGTGCGACGGCGTCAGGCACGGGGCCGAGCCGACGGCGCAGTCGACGTCGACCAGGTCGCCGCACGAGCGGCACACCAGATGGTGGTGGTTGTCGCCGACGCGGTCCTCGAAGCGCGCAGGAGACCCAACCGGCTGGATGCGCCGGATGAGCCCTGAGTCGACGAGGACGGCGAGGGTGTCGTAGACGGACTGCCGGGAGATCGTGCCGATCTCCGCACGTGCCGTCCGTGCGACGTCGTCGGCCGTGCAGTGGGGCTGGGCCGAGACGGCGCGCATGACGGCGAGGCGCTGGGCGGTCACCTGCAGACCCTGCTCGCGAAGGTCCTGCGCGTGATCCGACACCATGACGGCAAGGATGCCGCGCGGACTGGACTGATGCAACACGTGGACTTAGTCCACTTTCGTCACATCAGTCACATGAGTCGGCTTCGGGCAGATCCCCGGCCACCAGATAGGTCTCGACAGCCTGGTCCACACAGGCGGAGCCGTTGAAGTAGGCCGTGTGGCCATCACCCTCGTAGGTCAGCAGGTGGCCGCTCGCCAGATCCTCGGCCAGCTCCACCCCCCACGCAAACGGAGTGGCCGAATCCCCCCGCGTCGAGACCACCAGGATGGACGGCGCCCCCTCGGCCCGGGTACGGACCACCGGCTCCGCCTGCACCGGCCAGTCCCGACAGGCCAGCAGCCCCCACGCCAGGCCAGGTCCGAAGGTCGGGGCGACCGTGCCCCACTCCGCTGCGAGTCGCTCGACGTCGTCCACCGTTCCCTCGTACGGCCGGTCGAGGCAGGTGACGGCGTAGAACGCCTCCGAGGAGTTGTTCTCGTATCGCCCGTCAGATCCGCGGCTGATCCGTGAGTCGAGCAGGGCCAGCAGCCCGGCTGCGTCCTCCTGCGTGATCGCCTGCGCGAGCGCCTCGCGAAGTCGCGGGAAGTCGTAGTCAGGCACATAGAGATTGGTGAGGATCGCGTACGCAGCCAGGGCTCCCGTCAACTCGCGTCCGTCCGACGCCAACGGGTTCTCGTCGAGATAGTCGAGCCACGTCCGCAGCTGGTCCCCTGCCGAGTCGACGTCGCCGGAGAGCGGGCAGTCGTCCTGAGTCAGGCAGTCGGCGATGAAGTCGCCGAGCACCTTGTCGAAGGCGATCGCCTGTCCGCGAGAGACATCGGCGGCCGACAGTCCGCCCGGCAGCGCCCCGTCGAGCACCATCCGGCCCACGCGGGTCGGGAA
Source organism: Candidatus Nanopelagicales bacterium (assembly GCA_044233495.1). GTDB lineage: Bacteria > Actinomycetota > Actinomycetes > S36-B12 > S36-B12 > UBA10649. The sequence continues at coordinate 10,718 of JBIIJX010000007.1, read as the reverse complement.
CAGCTCCGCATACGTGGCCCCGAGCAGCGTGCCGTAGGACTTGCCGAGGTACGTGAGAGTCGGGTCGCCGACCACCGCACGCGCGATGTCGAGGTCGCGCGCGGAGTCGATGGTGCCGACGTGGGCGATGAGCTCGGGCGATCGTTCAGCGCAGCCCAGTCCGGGCATGCGGGCCATCGCGACCAGGGCCCGCTCCTCGCTCGAGGTGTCCGGCTCAGCCTCGTGCGCCGCCAGCGCGTCGAGCTGCTCGTCCGTCATGCACTCGACCGGTGAGCTGAGGCCGACACCGCGCGGATCGACACCGACGAGGTCGAAGTGCTCGCGCAGCCGCGGGCCTATGACACTGTCCGCTGCCTTCGCGTACGTCACCGCACTGGCTCCCGGGCCACCCGGATTGATGAACAGCGACCCCAGACGCTCCCCCGTTGCGGGCACTCGGGTGATGGCCAGCTCGATCCGCTCTCCCCCCGGATCGTCGTAGTCCAGGGGCACCTCGAGGGTCGCGCACTCAGCCGCCCCGCAGTTCACCCACCGCGGGTTCTGCGCGTAGAAGTCAGCCAGGGTCGGCACCTGCGTCGGGACCGCCGACGGCGTGGGGACGGGAACGGGGTCACTGGCGCTCGGCACGAGGCCGCAGCCGACCAGGATGACTGGCGCGATGACCACCATCAGCGTCGTCGGCAACTTCGGCACCGCGGTCTGACGTCGGCGCCCCATGCGTCGTACCGTAACGGTGTGGCGAATTCCCGACGCGATCCCGCCGAGTTGGCTGCGCTGATCGAGCAGCGCGTGGCTCAGGGCGTCGATCTCGTCGACTCGTTCCTGGCGGTCACCGGACGCGGGCCTCACCGCTCGACCCGGGTCCTGGCCGACGAGCATCGCCGCGCAGTGGCCGCGCAACGGCGCACCATCCTGCGCCACCGCGGCCGGCGGGCAGCACTGAGGTCGCAGTCGGTGGGCGGGGCGGTCGCTGCCGGGATCACGGGCACCATCGGTGTGATCGACGTCCTGGCCACCCTCGCCGGTTCCTTCGTGCCGGGTCCGGCCTGGATCTGGTTCGGGGCCGCCGCGGCCGGCGTCGTGGTGTCCGCGCGCGGCACGCGCCGTCTGCGCGGGCTCGGCGGTGAACCCGAGCTGCCCGCCCTCGTCGGGCCCCCGCCGACCCTGCGCCGCGGGGCGATCGGGTTCGCGGAGGTCACGCGGTTCTCGGCCGTGCGCGTGCAGGTGCTGACCTTGATGCCGTCCATTGAGCGGCTGTACCCAGGAGCCGGTCTCGAACTGCACGGAGCCGATGCCGAGGCGGCCGCACCGCTGACCGCCCTCTGCGAACGACTTCGCGTCCTCGACGACCTCCAGCGCGAACTGCCCGGGTCAGCAGCGGCGGCGGCGGCCTCGTCAGCGGCGGAGGTGGTGCGGGTGCGCCTGGCTCAAGGCTGTGGAATGTACGACGGGCTGCTGGCGGCGGCGGCCACACTGCTCGCGTCGCCCGACCTCGATCGGCGCACGTCTGACGTGCTCGCCCCGGCGATCGACGCGATGCTCGCGTACGCCCACGGCCTCCAGCGCGCCGCCGACCTATGACCCCCTGACCCCGCAACTCCAGCGCCAACGTTGTCCCGCAGCTCCCGCACACCGGGGGAATGAACGTGCAAGGTCTAGGCGGTGCGGATCCAGGGGTCCTTCAACTCCACCATCAGCGACTCCAGCGCCAACTGCACGGCGACATTCGCGTCGATCTGTTCCCGGCAGTACGAGATTGCCGCGAGCCGGCGTCCGGTGTCGTTCGGCACGCTGCGCTCCGCAAGTTGACCGATCTGGGGGCGCATCTCCTCATTGATCAGCGGCACCTCAGCGTCGAACTGCACCGCAAGAACGTCGCGGTACAGGCCGATGAGGTCAACGAGGGCGCGATCGACCTGATCGCGGACAGTGCGCGTGCGCCTGGTCTTCTGACGCTTCTCCAGGTCCTTTGACGCGCTCGCCATCAGCCGCTTGACCTTCGCCGGCGTGATGCCGCTCGCACCGTCGCCGTACTCCGCCAGCAGCCGACGTTCCTCCTCCGCATCGAGCGGATCGGTGATCGCCGCCGCGTCCTCCGTCGCCGACTCAAGCAGGTTCGACGCAGCGACGAAGCATGACGGCACGTCGGCGAGTCCGAAGGGCAGGCGCAGTACTTCCTGACGCCGATTGCGCACGTGCTCATCGCGGGCCAGCGCCCGCGCACGCCCGATGTGTCCCTGCGATGCGCGTGCGGCGAAGGCCGCCATGGCCCGATCGATCCCGTAGTTGTCGACCAGGAGGTCAGCCACATCGGCGGTGCTCGGTGTGCGGAGCGGCACGTGCCGCGTACGCGACACGATGGTCGGGAGGACATCCTCGACGCTGGGGGCGCACAGGATCCACACCGTGTGCGGAGACGGCTCCTCCAGCGCCTTGAGCATGGCATTGACGGCTGAGTCGGTGAGTCGGTCGGCGTCCTCGATGACGATGGCGTGCCACGGGCCGATGATCGGCGACATCGACGCACGCCGGACGAGATCGCGTGCGTCCTCGACTCCGTAGCTGAGCCCGGGAGCCAAGATGACGTCGACGTCCGGGTGACCGCCGAGCGGTGCAGTGCGGCACACCTCGCACACCCCGCAGCCATCCTCCGGGCACACCAGCGCAGCCGCGAACGCCGTCGCTGCAGTGGACCGGCCCGAGCCCGGTGGGCCGGTCAGCAGCCACGCATGCGTCATGCCCGGGCCCGGCTCGCCGCGACGTATCGCCTCGGCATCGTCGACCGCGCGCGACAGTTCCGCGACGACGGCGTCCTGGCCGACGAGGCTCTTCCAGATTCCGGATGTCACCCCGTTGCTCCCGCGTCCGCTGCGCCGAGGTCGGCCATCACGCGGGCGAGGATCGCTGCTGCGATCACGTCGACGTCGTCGCGGGCGTCGAGGAGGAGGTAGCGCTCGGGGTCCTCCTCGGCCATCGTGAGGAACGCGGCGCGCACCTGCTGGTGGTAGGAGAGCGGCTCGGCCTCGAGCCGGTCGCGCTGCTCGAACCGGCCCAGACCCTGCACCGGATCGATGTCGAGCACGACGGTGAGGTCGGGCAGGAGGTCACCGGTCGCCCAGAGGCTGAGGTCGCGCACCCGCGCCGGCCCCAGGCCCCGGGCGAATCCCTGATAGGCCACCGAGGAGTCCAGATACCGATCGCAGATCACGACCTCGCCCCGCTCGAGGGCCGGGCGGATGACTCGTGCGACATGCTCGCCCCGCGCAGCGGCGAACAGCAGGGCCTCGGCACGCGGATCGAGCCCGGCGAAGTCCGGGCTCAGCACGACCCGCCGGATCTCCTCACCGGCGGGCGTGCCACCGGGCTCACGGGTGCGCACGACCGTCAGGCCCCGCTCGGTCAGAGCCTCGGCGAGCAGGTGCTCCTGGGTGGACTTGCCCGCGCCCTCACCACCCTCGAAGACGATGAAGTACCCGGTCATGGCCGTGCTCAGCCCGAGGACGCCGCTGCCGGCGTCTTCGCCGCCGTCTTCTTGGCACTCGACTTCTTCGTCGTCTTCTTGGCGCTCGACTTCTTCGCCGCAGCCTTCTTCGAGGTGCCGCGCTTCACGACGCGTGCCGTCGTCTTCTTCGGCACGAGCCCATCGAGCGCCTCCTTCGAGCGGCGTTCGGACAGCAGGTCGCTGGCGCGCTCCACCGTGACCGTCTCAGGATCGTCGGCAGTGCGCAGGGTGGCGTTGGTGACGCCGTCGGTGACGTACGGACCGAAGCGGCCGTCCTTGATCACCATCGCCAGTCCCGTCGTGGGGTCGTTGCCGAGCTCGCGCAGTGGCGGCTTGGCCTGCCCGCGGCCCCGGCGCTGCTTGGGCTGTGCGAACAGAGCCAGGGCCTGCTCGAGGGTGACGGTGAAGATCTCCTCCTCGCTGCCGAGCGACCGGGAGTCCTTGTCCTTGGTGAGGTAGGCGCCGTAGCGGCCGTTCTGGACGAGGATCTCGAGGCCGTCTGCCGGGTCGGTTCCCACGACGCGCGGCAGGGACAGGAGCTTCAGGGCCTCGTCCAGCGTGACGGTCGACGGCTTCATGGATGCGAACAGCGATGCCGTGCGCGGCTTGACGCCCTTCGGCGATCCCTCCGGCAGCACCTCGCTGACATACGGCCCGTAGCGACCGGATTTCGCGACGATGGTGAGCCCGGTCTGCGGGTCCACCCCGAGTTCACGATCACCCGAAGGCTCGAGCAGCAGCTGCTCAGCCTTCTCCGCGGTGAGCTCGTCCGGCGCCAGACCGATCGGCACATTGGCGCGCTCGTCGTCTCCCCGCTCCACGTAGGCGCCGTACCGACCCACGCGCAGCACGGCGTCGGTGCCGTCGATCGGGAAGGTCGCGATGCCCCGGGCGTCGATCGCACCGAGGTCCTCGGTCAGGGGCTTGACGCCGGGGAAGTCGGCGCCGCTGACACTGTGACCCCCGCGCCAGAACGCCTCGAGCTGCTCCACGCGGTCGGTCTCGCCGAGGGCGATGAGGTCGAGGACCTCCTCCATGTTCGCCGTGAACTGGTAGTCGATGAGCGCGGTGAAGTGCTCCTTGAGCAGCCGCACCACCGCGAAGGCGGTGAAGCTGGGCACGAGTGCCGACCCCTTCTTCCACACGTATCCCCGATCGACGATCGTCGACATGATCGACGCGTACGTCGACGGTCGGCCGATGCCGAGCTCCTCCAGCTTCGCGACGAGCGACGCCTCCGTGTACCGGGCAGGCGGCGTCGTGGTGTGGCCGTCAGGCTCCAGGCCGACCACGGCGACGGAGGCGCCCTCTCCGATGGACGGCAGCTCGCGCTCGCGATCGGCGTCGTCGGACTCCTCGGCGACGTCCTTCAGAGCTGCGTAGAAGCCGGGGAATACGGTGACGGTGCCGGATGCCGTGAACTCCGCGTCGGTGCCGTCGGCCGCGACCGCCCCGAGCTTCATGGTGGTGGTGGCGACCCGTGCATTGGACATCTGGGAAGCCACGGTGCGGCGCCAGATGAGGTCGTACAGCGCGAACTCGTCGGCGTTGAGCTCACCCGAGAGCTCACCGGGGGTGCGGAACGAATCACCCGCAGGACGGATCGCCTCGTGCGCCTCCTGGGCGTTCTTCACCTTGCCCTTGTAGTGACGGGGAGCGTCGGCGACGTACTCCGCTCCGTACAGCTCGCGAGCCTGGTTGCGGGCCGCAGTGATGGCCTGCTCGGAGAGACTCACGGAGTCCGTGCGCATGTAGGTGATGTAGCCGTTCTCGTACAGGCTCTGCGCCACCCGCATCGTTCGCTGACTGCCCCAGCGCAGGCGATTGGACGCGGCCTGCTGCAGCGTCGAGGTGATGAAGGGAGCCTTCGGCTGACGCTGGCTGGGCTTCTGGACCACGGATCGGACGGTGAACGGCACCGATCCCAGCTGATCGGCAAGGGCACGAGCCCGTCCCTCATCAAGCACGACGACATCGGCCTTCTTCAGGCCGCCCTGCTGGTCGAAGCTGTCGCCACTGGCCAGTCGCAAGCCGTTGACACTCGTGAGCGTGGCGTCGAAGGAGGTGGAGAGATCGTGCTGCGGGGAGAACACCCCGGTGATGTCCCAGTAGGAGGCGGCCCGGAACGCGATGCGCTCACCCTCCTTGTCGACGACGAGCCGAACGGCGACGGACTGCACCCGGCCGGCCGACTTGGCCTCACGGCCGATCTTCTTCCAGAGCACCTCGGACACCGGGTAGCCGTAGAGCCGGTCGACGATGCGCCTGGTCTCCTGCGCCTCCACCAGCTGCATGTCGAGGTCGCGCGGATTCTCGACCGCCTCGCGGATCGCCTCGGGCGTGATCTCGTTGAACACCATGCGCTGGACGGGCACGGTCGGACGGAGCACCTCGAGCAGGTGCCACGAGATCGCCTCGCCCTCACGGTCCTCGTCCGTGGCGAGGAGGAGTGCGTCGGCGGACTTCAGCGCCTTCTTCAGGTCGGCGATGGTCTTCTTCTTGGACTCGTGGACCACGTAGTAGGCCTGGAAGCGATCGTCGACGTCGACCGCCAACTTGGCCCAGGGCTTCTTCTTGACGTCGGCGGGCAGCTCGGAGGCCCTGGAGCACAGGTCGCGGACGTGACCGACTGAGGCCATGACCATGTAGTCGGGCCCGAGGTAGCCGGCGATCTTCTTCGCCTTGGCAGGCGATTCGACGATCACCAGGGTCTTGTCCGCCACACGGATCCTTCCTGTCCAGGGCGCCGAGCCGTGCTGTCGGCGATTGGGCCGGAGTCTGACGGTAGGGGAGCGGGTCCTGTCAAATCCACGCGGGGGGACCGGCGTGGCGTGGCCACTTCCCTCCAGGGACGGCCGCCGAGCGCCCGGGGACCGCTGGGCGGCCCCGTCACCGTGTGGTGCATCACCTCGGTGGCACCCCTGTCCTGGGGCGGACATGACAACGGAGGGCGGCACCAGGGTTTCCCCCGATGCCGCCCTCCGTCGGAACGATCGGTCTATACGACCTACGCGGCTACGTCCTCGCCGACCGCGATCGGGCGGCGCTTGGAGATGACCACAGCGACGACCACGATGGCGGCTGCCACGAGGGCGATAGCCCACCGCAGCGGTGCATTCTCATTAGTGCCGATGCTCATGGCCACGACAGCCGGTGCGATCAGCAGCGCGACCAGGTTCATCACCTTGATCAGCGGGTTGATCGCCGGGCCGGCGGTGTCCTTGAACGGATCGCCGACAGTGTCGCCGATGACGGTGGCGGCATGGGCCTCAGAGCCCTTGCCACCGAAGTGACCGTCCTCGACGAACTTCTTGGCGTTGTCCCAGGCGCCGCCCGAGTTCGACAGGAACACGGCCATGAGCACGCCCGTGGCGATGGTTCCTGCGAGGTACGCGCCCAGTGCGCCGACACCCAGACCGAAGCCGACGGCGATCGGTGCGAACACCGCGAGGATGCCCGGCGTGACGAGCTCGCGGAGCGAGTCGCGCGTGACAATGTCGACGACCTTGCCGTACTCCGGCTTCTCGGTGCCCTCCATGATCCCCGGGTGCTCGCGGAACTGGCGACGCACCTCGAAGATCACGGCACCGGCAGCCCGCGACACCGCGTTGATGGCAAGCCCCGAGAAGAGGAACACGACTGCGGCACCGATGATCAGGCCGACGAGGTTCGCCGGGGAGGCGACGTCGAGGACGCCGAAGTACTGGCTCCAGTCCTTGACGGAGTCGACGATGTCGACGGCGCCCGAAGTATTGGCAGCGCCGATGATGGCATCGCGGAAGGCACCGAACAGCGCGGTCGCGGCGAGAACTGCCGTCGCGATCGCGATGCCCTTCGTGATGGCCTTCGTCGAGTTGCCGACCGCGTCGAGGCGGGTGAGCACTGCTGCACCCTCGCCGTGAACGTCGCCCGACATTTCGGCGATGCCCTGTGCGTTGTCCGAGACCGGGCCGAAGGTGTCCATCGAGACGATGACGCCCACGGTGGTCAGCAGGCCGGTGCCGGCGAGTGCGATCGCGAAGAGCGAGAGCAGCACGGAACCGCCGCCGACCAGGAATGCGCCGTACACCGCCGCACCGATGAGCAGTGCCGAGTAGACAGCCGACTCGAGGCCGAGCGAGATGCCCGACAGGATGACCGTGGCCGGACCGGTGAGCGAGGTCTTGGCGACGTCGTCGACCGGACGACGGTTGGTCTCGGTGAAGTAGGCGGTCAGCTGCTGGATCAGCGCAGCCAGCAGGATGCCGATGATCACCGACAGGATCACGAACAGGCGCGGGTTGATCGTGTCGGCCGACTCGATCGCGGCGATGCCGCCGAGCGACTCGATATCCTCCCAGCTCGCGGGCACCCACGTGAAGACCGCGATGACGACCAGGACCGCGGAGATGACCGCGGACAGGAAGAAGCCTCGATTGATCGAGGTCATGCCCGAGCGATCGTTCGCACGTGGCGACACCGCGAAGATGCCGATGACGGCGGTGATGACGCCGATGGCCGGAATGACCAGCGGGATGATCAGGCCGAGGTTGCCGAACGCCGCAACGCCGAGGATCAGGGCCGCGACGAGTGTCACCGCGTAGGACTCGAACAGGTCGGCGGCCATGCCTGCGCAGTCGCCCACGTTGTCGCCGACGTTGTCCGCGATGGTCGCCGCGTTGCGCGGGTCGTCCTCGGGAATGCCCTGCTCGACCTTGCCGACGAGGTCGGCGCCGACGTCGGCTGCCTTGGTGAAGATGCCGCCACCGACGCGCATGAACATCGCGAGGAGGGCGGCGCCGAAGCCGAAGCCCTCCAGGACCTTGGGCGCCTCGCCCTGGTACACCAGCACGACGAGTGCGGCGCCGAACAGACCGAGGCCGACGGTGAACATGCCCGCCACACCACCGGTGCGGAAGGCGATCTTCATCGCCTTCTGCTCGCCGGACTCGTTCGCGGCGGCGGCGACGCGCACATTGCCGCGCACGGCGAGCCACATGCCCATGTAGCCGGTGATCGCAGAGAACACCGCGCCGACCAGGAAGAAGATGCTTCGACCGATCCGCTCGCTCGTGGTCTCTGCCGGGAGCAGGAAGAGCACGAAGAAGACGACGACGGCGAAGATCGCCAGGGTCTTGAACTGCCGGCTGAGGTAAGCGGAGGCACCCTCCTGCACGGCTGCGGCGATCTCCCTCATGCGCGGCGTGCCCTCGCTCGCGGACAGCACCTGCCGGACGAGCAGGCCTGCCACGACGAGAGCGGCGAGCGCGATGACGGCAACGATGACGACGATCGTCATGTTGCTCCCGGTCAACTCGATCATGGGTCTCCTTGGTCACAGGCCCGGGCAGGGGCCCTTGTATGGCGTACGGGGGCGGCCTGCCCCAAGGGGCGGGCCGCGATCCAGCGGAGTCTACGCAGTCGGCGATACGGCCCGCGGACCCCCGCGCATCTGATGCATCACACCGCCCCGCACGCGTCCCGCAGGGGCCCGCGCGTCAGGAGGCCAGGGCCTCGTCGAGGGTGGCGTGCAGGGGGATCACGACGTCGAGGCCGGTGAGGGCCAGCACCTTCAGGACCCGGGGGGCTGCGACCACGACGTCGAGGGAGCCCCCGGCCTCGCGAGTGTGCTTGAGGGCCGTGACCAGCACGCCCAGCCCGGTGGAGTCGATGAAGGAGACGTCCGTGAGATCGACGATGAGGGCGCACCCGGGCCTGGTCGACACCGGCCCCACCTCGGCCTCGAGGGCCGGCGCCGCATGGGCATCCAGTTCACCGGAGGCCGACACCACAGTGCGACCGCCGACCTCGGCGACCCCGACGCTGAAGTCCACGGGCTTACCTTGGCACAGGGCGTCGGACGTGCGGCCCACAATGGTCTGATGGATGACGCGGTGCCCGGGGCGGCGGCCGACCCGCTGCTCGCACTTCTCGTCGCCCGGCACCCCGAGCGCCTCGTGCACGCTCGCCGCCTCCCGCAGCGTCCCGGTGACACGACATCGTGGCCCACGTGGCTGCCGGATGACGTCCGCACCGCCTACGCCGATCGGGGCATCGCGCTTCCCTACCGCCACCAGGTCGAGGCCGCGGAGCACGCCTGGGCGGGACGGCACGTGGCCCTGGCCACCGGCACTGCGTCAGGCAAGAGCCTCAGCTTCGGCATGGTCGCCCTCGCCCGCATCCGCGAGGGAACCGAGGCCCCCAACGGCCGTGGCGCCACCGTGCTCTACCTGTCGCCCACCAAGGCCCTCGCCCACGACCAACTGCGCTCACTCGACCGGCTGGGCCTGCCCTGGCTGCGCGCCGCCGCCTACGACGGCGACACCCCCGGCGAGGAGCGCGCGTGGATCCGCCAGCACGCCAACTACGTGGTCTCCAATCCCGACCTCCTCCACCACTCCCTTCTCCCCGGGCACGAGGTGTGGTCCGCCTACCTGCGGCGGCTGCGACTGATCGTCGTCGACGAGGCGCACGCCTACCGCGGCGTGGTGGGAGCCCACGTGTCCGCCGTGCTGCGTCGGCTTCTGCGCCTGTGCGCCCACTACGGCTCCGCTCCCAGCGTCTTCATCGCGTCCGCGACGATGGCCGAGCCCGCGGTCGCCGCCGAGCGGCTGATCGGCGCACCCGCCGTCGCCGTCACCGAGGACGCCTCCCCTCGGGCGGCCCTCACCGTCGCCTTCTGGGAGCCGCCCGAGCACCCGACGTCCGTCGACTCCCCTCCTGCTGGACGGCGCAGTGCGCTGGCCGAGACGGCCGACCTGCTGGCCGACTGCGTCGTCGACGGGCGCCAGACCCTCGCGTTCGTGCGCAGCAGGCGCGGCGCTGAGGCCACGGCCACCCTCACCCGCGAGGCCCTCGCCGAGATCGACCCCGACCTTCCCGGTCAGGTGGCCGCCTATCGAGGCGGCTACCTGCCGGAAGAGCGTCGAGCGCTGGAGGCCCAGCTGCGCGACGGCACCATCCGCGCCATGGCCACCACCAACGCCCTGGAGATGGGCATCGACATCAGCGGACTCGACGTCGTGCTCGTCGGCGGCTGGCCCGGCACGCGCGCCAGCCTGTGGCAGCAGTTCGGCCGGGCCGGGCGTGCCGGTGCTCCCGCGCTCGGCGTCTTCGTCGCACGAGACGACCCGCTCGACAGCTACCTCGTGCACCATCCCGAGGCCGTCCTCGACCGTCCCGTCGAGGCTGCGGTGTTCGATCCGCACAACACCCACGTGCTGGCTCCGCACCTGTG
>JBIIJX010000165.1:0-5658 GCA_044233495.1 Candidatus Nanopelagicales bacterium | reverse complement strand
CATCGTCGCACTGCTCGGAATGTTCGTGCTGCGCATCGAGTTCTTCAACGGTCTGGCTCTCGCGGCGGCCACGACCGTGCTGATGGTCATGCTGTCGGCCCTGTGGATGCTCCCGGCGCTGCTCTCCCTGCTCGGCGCCCACAGCCTGGGCCTGCGACTGCCCTGGGCCCGGCACCCGCGTCCGTTCGACCCCGAGGCCTCGCGATGGAACTCCTACGGCCGCCTGCTCCAGCGCCGCCCCCTCGTGCCGGTGGTCCTCGCGCTGATCGTCATCGGGGTGCTCGCGTGGCCGGCGCGATCGATGACCCTGGGCTTCCCCGACGCCGGCTCGGATGCCCCGGGCAGCGTCAGCCGAGTGGGCTTCGATCTCATGGCCACCGGATTCGGGCCGGGCGTGAACGGCCCCTTCTTCGTCGCGGTCGAGGCTCCGCGGAGCAAGGACACTGCTGCACTCGTCGCTGCGGTGAAGGAACTCGAGGCCACTCCGGGAGTCAAGCAGACGATCCCGTCGTCGGGGATGCTGCCGCTTCTTGAGCACGTGCCGACGCTGTTCGGCGGCAAGGGTGATCGCATCACCAGCGTCATCGTGCAGCCCGAGACGAGTCCGTCATCGCAGCAGACCGAGACGGTGCTCGCGGCCATTCGCGACACGACGGCACCGCGGATCGAGCAGGCGACCAAGGCGCGTGTGTACGTGGGCGGAACCCAGGCCGTCTCGGAGGACTTCACCACCGTGCTGCAGGGGGCGCTGCCGGTCTTCCTGCTGCTGGTTGTCGGTCTGGGGTTCCTGGCGCTGATGCTGCTCTTCCACTCACTCGTGATCCCCCTGACGGCTGCGATCACGAGCCTGCTCAGCTTCGCTGCGGCGCTGGGCGTGACGGTGGCGATATTCCAACTCGGCTTCGCGGACGCACTGCTGGGCGTGACCGGCACCGGGCCGATCCTGCCCTTCCTGCCGATCATGGTGTTCGCGATCCTGTTCGGCCTGTCGATGGACTACCAGGTGTTCTTGGTTTCGCGCATGCGCGAGGCATGGGAGCAGACCTCGGACAACCGCACAGCGGTGCGCCTCGGTCTTGCGGGTTCAGGCCGGGTCGTCGTTGTCGCCGCGACGATCATGACGAGCGTGTTCCTGTCCTTCGTCCCCACCCCCAACAACACGATCAAGCTGTTCGGAGTGGCGCTGGCAGCAGCAGTCATCATCGACGCGTTCATCGTGCGCCTCGTGCTCGTGCCGGCTCTGATGAGCCTCCTGGGGCGATCGAACTGGTGGATGCCGCGTTGGCTCTCGCGCATCCTGCCGACCATCAGGCTGGAGTAGCCCTCGCGAACGTCAACGCGGCACGGACGATGACATCCGTCGATCGGCAGCACGGGCGATGACGAACGCAATGATCACCGCGATGACGCCGAGGGTCAGCACGAAGCTCCAGCCGCCGACGTCACCGAGGTTTGCCGTCGGGCTCGGATCGTCGGGGCACATGCCGAGCCCGCATTCGGGCAGGATCGATACCGCGATGACGATGAGGTCGATGACGACCCAGAAGACCGCGGTGAGCGCCGCTGTGAGTCCGGCGATCCGCATCGGGCTCTCAGCCGACAGGATGCCGCGATCGTCCACCGTGAACGGGCGGTTCCACAGCAGGAGCACGGCGATGCCGACGATCGCGATGACGAAGGTCACGAGGGCCCACGTGTACAGGTGCCAGCCGAGGATGGCGGGACCATAGCCCGTGCCTATCGGGTCGTTGATGTGCAGCAGGATCTGCCGCACCGAGCCGGCGGATCCTGCGACGGCCGCGAGGATGCTGATGGCGTAGTGCGCGGGCTTCATACCCCACAGCAGGTTCATCGCCGGCCCGACGGCGAGGCCGATCATCCCTGATCGCTGCACGAGGCACAGCGGGCACGGCTGCTCACCGGCCCCGAACTGCAGGTGCAGGGACCCGGCGAGCACCCCGATGAGGGCGAACAGCGCGAGGATGTTGATCGCGCGTGCGAGGCGTGTCACGGTGGCGTCGGTCATGTCGGCCACGTCCTCAGAAGTTCAACGGGATCGGGTCGGTCATGTGCATCCTGAGCAGAACCAGGGTCCACACGATCGTGACGAGGGCCACGGGGGTGACCCATCGCTGTCGGAGGAAGATCCCCGCAAAGACGATGATCCACAGGACGAACATCGACAGCATCATGGGCTGACCGTAGCGCTGCGGTACCACCCGATCAGGCAATTCCGCGGGAGCCGGGTGTCACCCTTAGTCGCCAGGCTGCCGGCACCCAGCGCACTCGGGCGTCACGCGGTGGGCATGCAGCTCCAGCACAGGCCGGCGGTGTCCGTGCGGACGATGGGTCCGCGGCAGCCGCGACAGCGGTCGTGGTCGGCAAGGCCCATGGGGGCACGCCGTTCGTCGTCTGGATGGGTGTGCAGGATCGGAGAGGAGTAGGGGGAGTTCATGTGTGGCCTTCTCGCAGCGCCAGGTGGCGCTGCCCTTCGTCTTGTGGCGGTCCAGTGCAGGACCGCTCGTCGTCTGGGAGCGACGCCGGCGTCCGGGGGCACCTCGGGAGTGAACACGAGTGCTCGTCAAGCGGGGGCGTCAGGGGATCGTGGTGACCCTCTGGTCACAAAGGTAACACGGACACCCCCGGGAGCCCCTCGCCGGTGGGTCGTCAGTCGAGGTCGGCGCCCTCGAGCTCGAGGTCCTCGACCGCGCGGGGCATGACGATGGCCGGCACGGGGCAGGCGCGCAGCAGCTTGTAGGCGGTGTCGCCGAGGAGCACGCGTCGCAGCGGGCCGTAGCGGCTGGATGCCGTCACGAACAGGTCGTCGGGCCGCCACGCGAATGCCGTGCAGGCCTCTTCGGCGGAGTCGGCCTGGATGACGTCACCGCAGATGGCCGAATCGGTGGCGGCGATCGCCTTCGCCTGGGCGTTGCGCTCCTGCTGCTCGAGCGACTCGAGCACCGCACGCTCAGGGTCGCCCCGGAGAGTGGAGCCGGCGATCCAGGTCGTGCGGAGCACGGCGGTCAGGAGGTGCACGGGAATAGCCAGGCGCGCTGCGATGGCATATGCGGTCGTCATCACGGCGTGGCTCTCCGCGGTGTCGCGGAATCCGATCACGAGTCGACCGACCTGATCGGGTGCGTCCTGCCGGAATCCCTCGGGAGCCAGGCTCACTGCCGTCTCCCCGCCGTGCAGCAGGGAGGACGCGATCGAGCCGATCCCGATCCTGCCGGCGAGCGCCCCCCGACATGGTCCGAGGACGGTGATGGTCGCCTCCCTCGCGCGTGCTGCTCGGCGCAGGCCCCGGCTGACCGATGGACTGGCCACGACCATGGTCTCGACGTCGACGATCCGCCAGTCAGTGGCAAGCTGCGCCGTCGCGCGCTGCAGCGTGGCGTCCGCGCGGTCCTGCAGGTACGCAGCCCATTCGGCGTCGACGTGATCCATGCCGGGAACCTCGGAGGTGGGCGGATGAACGTAGGCGAGGACGAGGGAGGCGTCGAGCAGCCGCGAGAGGACTGCTCCCAGTGCGACAGCATCGGATCCGGCATCGTCAGGACTGACGCCGATGAGGATCCTCATCGAAGCCCCCTCTTCCGCCAAGCTGCCGTGATCAACCCCACTCGCGACTACGGTAATGGACCAGACGAGCGCATGGACGTCGATCCGAGGCGCTGGAGCGCGGACGCGAGAAGGGGTCGGGCATGACCGGGGGACTCTTCCGTCGCAAGAGCGCCGAAGAGGTCGTCTCCCACCACGAGCTCAAGCGGACCATGGGCCGCTCGGCACTGCTCTACTTCAGTGTCGGATCGATCATCGGCAGCGGCATCTTCGTCATCCTCGGTGTCGCGATTCCCAAGGCCGGCCCGGCTGTGCTGCTGTCGTTCGTCCTCGCTGCTGTCGCCGCCCTGATGTCGGCACTGTCCTATGCCGAGCTGGCCAGCACGATCCCGGCGAGCGGGTCCTCGTACTCCTACGCCTATGTGACGATGGGAGAGATCGTTGCCTGGGTGGTCGGCTGGATGCTGATGCTGGAGTACGGCGTGTCAGTGGCCGCCGTGGCGGTGGGCTGGGGCGAGTACCTCAACTCCTTCCTCGGCTCCTTCGGAGTGACCATCCCCGCCTCCCTGGCCAGTCCGCCCGGCGAGGGCGGGGTCTTCAACCTGCCGGCCCTGATCGTGGTGCTCGCCTGCGCCGTCCTGCTCATCCGCGGCGCATCGGAGTCCGCTCGGGTGAACGCCGTCATGGTGCTGTTGAAGATCGGCATCCTGATCTTCTTCAGCATCGTCGCGTTCACCGCCTTCGACGGCAGCAACCTGACGCCCTTCCTCCCACTCGGCCTGCTCGGCGTCACGGCGGCCGCAGGGCAGGTGTTCTTCTCCTACATCGGGTTCGATGCCGCGTCCACTGCGGGCGAGGAGGCCAAGAACCCCAAGAGGGACCTCCCGTTCGCGATCATCGGCAGCCTCGTGATCGTCACGACGCTGTACCTGGTCGTGACCCTCGCCGCGCTGGGCGCCGCCGGGTGGCAGTGGGGGGAGACGTCCAGCTCGGAGGCTGTCCTCGCTTCGATTGCGAACAAGGCTGTCGGCGGCACATGGGCCGGAAATGTCATCGCCGTAGGCGCGATCATCTCGATCTTCAGCGTCGTGCTGGTGACTCTCTACGGGCAGACGCGCATTCTCTTCGCGATGGGTCGGGACGGCATGCTCCCGAAGATCTTCACTCGGGTGAGCCCCAGGTCGCAGACCCCGGTCGCCAACACCATCATCGTCAGCCTGCTGATCGCGATCCCCGCCTCCTTCGTGTCGCTCGGCCAGCTTGCCGAGGCGACGAGTATCGGCACCCTCGGCGCCTTCGCCATCGTGAACATCGGCGTGATCATCCTGCGCCGTACCCGGCCGGACCTTCCGCGCGGGTTCCGCACGCCCCTGTTCCCGCTGCTTCCGATCTTCGGCATCGTGCTCATCGTGATCATCGTGGCCGGCCTCGATCCGGTGACATGGCTGGTGTTCGCGCTATGGATGCTCGTCGGCCTCGCCATCTACTTCGGCTACTCCCGCCGACATTCGCTGCTCAACACGAAGTGATCGGCCTGCGGTGACGGCTGCGCCGGGCGGTGCTGCGCATGCACACCGGTTCGATGTCCGCCACGATGGGCTTATGTCGGCAGGGACGGGAGTGCGCCCCCTCGACGCTGTCGCCGAGCTCATGTCGGCCGGGGGAGTCGTCGCTCTCACGGGTGCGGGCATCTCCACCGACTCAGGCATCCCCGACTACCGGGGTCCGACGGGCGCCTCCCTGCGCAGGCACGCACCCATGACCTACCGGGAGTTCCGTCAGGAGCCTGCCGCGCGCCACCGCTACTGGGCGCGCAGTCATGCCGGGTGGCCGCTCATGCTGCGCACCCGTCCCAATGACGGCCACCGTGCGCTCGCCCGGATGGAGCAGCTGGGCCTCGTCACCGGGGTCATCACCCAGAACGTCGACGGCCTGCATGGAGCCGCGGGATCCCGGAGGGTCATCGATCTGCACGGTCGGCTCGACCGCGTGACCTGCCTCGACTGCGGGTCAGTGGTGCCGCGTGCTCGGGTGGAGCAGGAACTGGCGGAGGTCAACGGCGTGTGGCGTCCGACACCTCAGATGCACAACCCAGAC
>JBIIJX010000164.1:0-5690 GCA_044233495.1 Candidatus Nanopelagicales bacterium | reverse complement strand
GAGCTGACGCACGTAGAGGAACCCAGCGCGCTCAAGCACTGAGCTGCCGGGTCAGGTCAGGTCGCCTCCTCGCCGCGCGCGTGGGCGAGGAGCACCTCCCGTAGCGACCGCTCGACGCGTGCCGTGGGCACGTCCGCCTCGACCCAGCCATCGTCGCTCACGTGCGCGGGATACACGGCAACGCGCACCTCAGGCCGGCCTTGGCGTTGCCCGCTCTTGAGGGCAAAGCGCCACAGGTGTGCGGGGCACGTGACGCAGCCTTCGCGCACCACGCCCTCGCTCAGCGACGCCCCGTTGTGCGGACACACGTCGGACAGCACATGGGCTTCGTCGTCGACCTTGACCACCAGGAGGGCGGCTCCGGAGACCTCGACCCGCTGCGGCACACCGTCGTCGAGCGCCTCGAGTCGGATGATCCGCTCGACGGGCAAGGGTCAGCCCTCGGGTCGAAGGACGGACATGGGCACTCCGCCCACTGCCCACTCGTCGCGGCTCACCTCGTACAGGGCGACTCGGATGCGCTCGACGTCTCCGCCGACGACCTCAGCTGTGACCTCGGACAGGCGGCGCATGAGTTCGTGCTTCTGTTCGACAGACCGGCCCTCGAGCATGGTGACCTGAATGAACGGCATGGTTCCTCCTGAGATGTCAGCGGCAGGCGAGCTCGACGGTGCCGAGTCGATCGAAACGGGCGACGACGGTGTCGCCCGGAGAGACTGCGATGGCTTCCGTGAGCGCGCCCGCCATGACCACCTGGCCGGCCTTGAGTCCCCGGCCGCGAGCGGCGAGTTGCCTCACCATCCACGCCACGCTGGCTGCCGGGTGGCCGAGGACCGCCGCTCCGCTGGCAGTCGAGAGCAGTTGTCCGTTCTTCTCGAAGACGCAGCCGGTGAGACGCAGGTCGATACCGGTCGGCGAGGTGCCCTGCCCGCCGAGGGTGAAACCGGCGCAGCTGGAGTTGTCTGCGATGACGTCCATGAAGGTGAACTTGTAGCCGGAGAAGCGCGAGTCGAGGACGTCGATCGCGGGGAACACGAGGGACGTGGCTGCGAGCACATGCGCTGCCGTCACCTGCGGCCCCTGCAGGTCACTTGCCAGCAGGAATGCAACCTCGGGCTCGCAGCGCGGCTGGATGAATTCGCCGCAGACGAGCGGTTCTCCCGTGTCGATCTGCATGTCGTCGGTGAGGAAGCCGTAGAGCGGTCGATCGACGTTCATCTGCTGTTGCTTGGCCCGGCTCGTCAGGCCGAGCTTGGCTCCCACGACGGTAGCCCCCGCAGCGACGCGGGCACTGACAACGGCATCCTGGACCTCGTAGGCAGTGTCGAAGTCCAGATCGGGGTATGTGTCGGTGAGGGGCGCGACGCCGACGCGATCGCGGGCAGCATTGATGAGCGTGCGTGCGATCTCATCCTTGGGCAGCCCGCCCTGCTCCGCTGCCGTGGTCATGTGGTGGCCTCTCGGGCGGCGTGCTGGGTGGCGAGTTCGAGTGCGACGTCGATGATCATGTCTTCCTGTCCGCCGACGACTTTGCGTTGGCCGAGTTCGAGGAGGATGTCGGCGACGGGGACGTTGTAGCGTTCGGCGGCGCGTTCGGCGTGGAGGAGGAAGCTGCCGTAGACGCCGGCGTAGCCGAGGATGAGGCCGGCTCGGTCGATGACTTGGGCGCGGGGCATGAGGGGTCGGACGATTTCCTCGGCGAGGTCCATCAGGGCGAGGGGGTCCACGCCGGTGGTGATGCCGTATTTGGTGGAGACGGCGGCGAGGATCTCGGTGGGGCAGTTGCCGGCTCCGGCGCCGAGTCCGGCGCTGGTGCCGTCGAGGTTGGTGGCGCCTTCCTCGTAGGCGGCGATGGAGTTGGCGACGGCCATGGACAGGTTGTTGTGGGCGTGGACGCCGACGGGTACGTCGAGGGCGTCGACGAGGGCGTTGACGCGGCGTCGGACGTCGTCGGTGGTCATGGCGCCGGCGGAGTCGGCGATGTAGATGGTGTCGGCGCCGTAGGACTGCAGCAGTCGGGCCTGCTCGACCAGGCCTTCGGGGGAGTTCATGTGGGCCATCATCAGGAAGCCGATGGCTTCCATGTCGAGGGATTTGGCGACCTTGATGTGCTGTTCGGTGATGTCGGCCTCGGTGCAGTGGACCGCGATGCGGGCGACCTGGACGCCGAGTTCGTTGACGTCGCGCAGGTCGTCGGCCAGCCCGATGCCGGGCAGCATCAGGCAGGCGATCTTGGCGTTGGTCGCCGCGTCGCAGGCGCGGGCGATCAGCTCCTTCTCCGGCACCGCACTGAACCCGTAGTTGAAGCTGGACCCGCCCAGGCCGTCGCCGTGGGCGATCTCGATGACCTGCACCCCGGCGGCGTCCAGGCCGCGCACGATCGCGACGACATCATCGGCGTAGTACTGGTGACTGATCGCATGGGAGCCGTCCCGCAGCGTCGAATCGATCAGCCGGAAGTCCACCTTCGTGCTCATGCCTGCGCTCCTGCCGTCTGGGCGGCGCTGTGGTGGGCGATGGCCTCGCCGATGCGCTGCGCCGCCGCCGTCATGATGTCCAGGTTCCCCGCATAGGGCGGCAGGTAGTCCCCGGCCCCCTCGACCTCCAGCAGGATCACCGCCCGATGCGGCACCACCCCACCCGGAGTCGAGTACGGGCCGGCCTCGATCACCGGCCGGTTCTTCAACCGGTACCCCGGCACATACGCCTGCACCGCGGCCTCCATCTGATGGATCGAGTCCAGCACCGCCCCATGATCAGTGCCCTCCGGCAACCCCGCGAACACCGTGTTGCGCATCATGATCGGCGGCTCCGCGGGATTGAGGATGATGATCGCCTTGCTGGTATCCGCCCCACCGATCTCCCGCAACGCCGTACTGGTCGTCTTGGTGAACTCATCGATGTTCTGCCGCGTCCCCGGCCCCGCCGACCGACTCGACACCGTCGACACCATCTCCGCATACGGCAACGACTCCACCGCCCGCCGCACCGCGAACACCATCGGCGTCGTCGCCTGCCCCCCACACGTCACCATGTTGATATTCGGCGCGTCCAGATGCTCGGTCAGATTCACCGCCGCGATCACCTTCGGACCCACCGCCGCCGGCGTCAGATCCACCGCCACGATCCCCGCATCCGCATACCCCTGCGCATGCGCCTTATGCACATACGCACTCGTCGCATCGAACACCAGATCAACCTCATCCGCATGATCCAGAATCCAGCCAGGACCCTCATGCGACGCCTCGAAACCCAACCGCCGCGCACGCGCCAAACCATCAGAAGCCGGATCAATACCCACCAACGCCACCAACTCCAACGGCGTGGAACCCGACCCCGAAGCATCCGTACCCTTATGCAACTTCATCATCAGGTCAGTGCCAATATTCCCCGACCCCAGAATCACGCAACGCATCTCCAAGCCCCTCTACTCGTTCGCCATGCGGATGGTGATGGGCCCGAGCCGATCGAAGTCGGCACGGAAGACGTCGCCGGGAGAAACGGGCACCATCGCGTGGAGTGCCCCGGTCATGATCACGCTACCTGCGGGCAGAGTGACGCCCATGGGAGCGAGGGTGTTCGCCAGCCACGCCACCGCTGCCATCGGATCTCCAAGGGCAGCGGCGCCAGCGCCCGTGGCCACCAGTTCACCGTTGCGCGTGAAGACCATGCCGACGAGCCGCGGATCGAAGTCGCGGATCGGCATGACTGAACTCGACACTGCGATCGCGCCGCTGCTGGCGAGATCTGCAACCGTGTCGGCGAGCTTTATCCGCCAGCCCTCGATCCGCGAGTCCACGATCTCAAGCGCAGCGACCAGCCCGGCTGATGCCTGAAGGGCAGTCAGCGGTGTGCAGTGGGGACCTGTGAGGTCGCGCTCGAGCACCACGGCGATCTCACCCTCGATCCTCGGCGCGATGAACCGGTCGACTGGCAGCTCCGCGCCGTCGCGGAAGACTCCTGACGCGAAGACCGGCCCGAAGTCGGGGGAGTCCACTCCCAGCAGCTCCTGCATCGGTCGGGATGTGAGGCCCAGCTTGTAGCCGACGATCGTCTCGCCGCGATCGAGCAACGAGGAGACCAGATGCGTCTGGATGGCGTACCCGTCCGCCATGCCGAGGGTGGGGTCCGAATCAGTGAAGGGTGCGATCGGCACACCGGTGTCGCGCGCGTGGAGCAGCCGGTCGGCATGTGCGCGCGCCTGGTCGTCCGTGAGTGTCATGCGGGAGTCTCCTTGCTCGGATCGCTGGAACGCATGCCTATCAGCGCGGTGTGGCCGACGGGTCGCGGGGTACCGCATCGCGGAACCCCATTCGCCGGCTGATCGCCTGCGCGGCGTCGACCATGGGGCGGGCGAACCGCTTGAGGGAGTCGCCTTGGAGGCGTTGGGAGGGACCGGCCACCGAGAGCGCGGCGACGACCTCTCCGAGGCCGTTGCGGATGGGTGCGGCGATCGAGGCTGCGCCCATCTCCGTCTCGTTCACCTGGTCCGCCCAGCCTCGCTTCCGGACGATGTCCAGTTGCTCCCTCAGCCGCTCGATGTCGGTGATCGTGAAGGGGGTGTGGGGGCGCAGTTCCCACCCGTCCAGCATGAGCTCGAGCCGTTCGACCGGCAGGTGGGCGAGAAGCACCTTGCCCGTGCTGGTGCAGTAGGCGTCGTTGCGATGGCCGACCCGTCCGAACAGGCGGATGGCCTGAGGACTCTCGCGACGCTCCACGTAGACGACCTCGCGTCCGTCGAGAACGGCCACCTGCACCGTCTCCCGAGTCGCGTTGCGCAGCTCGTCGATCACCGGCGAGCAGGCCTCGTGGATGTCCGTGTGGGCCGACACGACCGAGCCGAGCTCGTACATGGCCAGACCGAGGCGATAGGCCCCGGTGTACGGGTCCCGCTCGAGCAGCCGCTCCTCGGCGAGGGTGTGCAGGAGGCGATGTGCTGTGCTCTTGCCGATGCCCAGACGCCGCGACAGCTCCGTGACGCCGATCTCGCGGCTGCCGTAGGAGAACTCCTTCAGCAGCCGTGCGGCGTTCCGGACGCTCGACAGTGTCGAGTGCTGGCGTCCCGCTCGCGCACCGTCCTCGGACCCCTCGGGCATGGGGTCTTGGACGGCGTCCCCGGCCTCGGTCATGTCCGGTCCCTGAAGGCCGCCAGCAGACGCCGCCGTGCATCGACCGCCGAGGCCGCTCCGGGCTGCAGATCGAGCACGGTCGTGTTGCGTGGAGCCAGATGCTGGGCCATCAGGACGACGCACGCCTGCAGGCCCGCCGTCTCCGCGGCGTGCATCTCGGAGATCAAGTCCGCCTGCCGGGGGGCGAGGGCCGTGAGGGTCTCGTAGTCGCGCGCAGCAGCGGCGTGGCTGTGGGCCAGTCCGGTGCCTGAGTGCAGGGCATGGTGGGGCGTCAGTCCACCACCGGGGGGCACCGTGAGGTGGTAGACCACGCCGGCCAGCCCCAGGATCTCGCGTATGCGCTGCGGCTGCGGCGCCTGGCTCTCATCGAGCAGGCCCAGGTCGGGGAGGACGACCGGGTCGAAGAAGCGCAGCCGCCAGGCGAGATCGCCCTCGTGGCAGTCGAGGCTCACCTCAGGACCCGTCGGGGCCGGGAGTGCATCCGTGGTGGCCACCACGTGCAGGTACCGGGTTCCGACGGCCGCCACGGTGAAGTTTCCCGCCGCGACGAGGGGCAGCCTG
>JBIIJX010000163.1:0-5701 GCA_044233495.1 Candidatus Nanopelagicales bacterium | reverse complement strand
CGCGGCACGCCGACTGGCCGAGCGCGGTGTGGGCACGGTCATCGTCACGCGCGGCGCGAACGGCTCCGTGTGGTCGACGCTCACGCGCAGCGGATCGGCCGGCGCCTTCACCGTGCGCGCGGTCGATACCGTCGCGGCGGGAGATGCGTTCTGCGGCGTGCTGGCGGCCTCCCTCGCCGAGGGCCAGAGCCTGAGCGAGGCCCTGCGCTGGGGCAGTGCGGCCGGTGCGCTCGCCGCCACCCGTGCCGGTGCCGTGCCGTCGCTGCCGCGGCGCGACGAGGTCGAGGAGCTCGTCAACATCGACCACTGACGACAGCAGCGGTGAGTCGCTGGGCGTGGGCGGCCCGGAACCTAGGCGTCGATGCACTCGGGCGGCAGACCCAGCTGCACTGCCGCCTCGCGGTACGCCGCGGCAGGATCGCGCACGTCGAGCAGGATGCTGCGCATCCCGGCCCGCACACCACCCTCGACGTATGTCGGGTTGTCGTCGATGAACACGATGTCGGCGGCGGGCATCCCCATCAGCTCTATCGCGACCTCGTACGGCTTCGCGTCGGGCTTGCGCGCGCCGAGCTCGGAGGAGTCGACGAGAACCGGGAACCACGGGAACCACGGCTGCGCCTCGACCCACTCGCGGCCCTGGAAGTCCATCAGCTCGTTGGTGAGGATGCCGACCCCGAGACCGGCGGCACGGCACGCCTGCACGAGGGCCAGGCCCTCGGGCCGGACGGCGACGATGCCCGGCTGCTGGAACATCGCGCGCATCAGGGTGGGATGGCCGTCGAGCGGGGCGCCGCGCTCCTGGGCACGGGCGGCGAAGGTCAGCCAGTACTCGCGCTCGGTGATCTCACCTCGGTAGTGGCTCTCCCACAGCGCATCCTCGCCACCGAGTGGTCCCCGGCCCTGGACGGTGCCGGGCGGCAGGCCGCGCAGGCGCTCGTAGTCGTCGGCGATCTCCCAGACGGACTTGAAGAACACGACGCCGACGTCGAGCAGGAGCCCCTGCGCAGGCGACGATCCCTCGGCATGGGCGGCAGAGGAGTTCACTGCCCTATTCCATCGGATCTACTGGGGTGCCGGCAGCGGAGTCGTGATGGTCGTCCCGTTCCGCGTGACGGTCACGCCGGTGGGGTCGATGACCACGGGCACCGCCTCGGCCGACGTACGGGGCACGAACACCGTGACGAGCACCTCAGAGCCCTTGATCGGTGCCATGCCGACCTCCCGAGCGAGCACGGCACCGGGCAGGCGCTCACCCCAGTTGCCGGTGAACCATCCGGCGTTCGATCCGCTGGCTGCCGTCTTGATGTCCCAGTTGCCCTGGCCGGCCTTGTAGACGTCGAGGCGGGAGTCCCCGGCAGCGAGCGTGAGCACGTCGTTCTCGTACGACAGGGCGCCGATCCCGGGCGGCAGCTGCCAGCGCTGCGTCACCACGCGCGGCGCCGCGTTCTGGATCGCCTTGCGCTTGCCCGGGATCTTCCGTGCGTCGACGTAGTCGGCGACGATGACCGCGTCGATGGACCGCACGTAGGTCGTGCAGCGCGTGACGGAGACGGTGCCCCACGTGCGATCGAGCAGGCAGGTGGTGTCGTTGCCGCCAGCCTTCCAGTCGGAGTTGGCGAACGTCTTGAGCACATTGCCGGACTTCGTGCGGGTGACGTTGCTGACCGTGAACGACGAGTGCGCCGGGCGGGACTTCATGAAGTAGCGCAGCGAGCTGCCGTTCTCGTACCGGTACGGGCCCGGGTCGCCGATCCACTCGACCCCGCGCGAGTAGAGCGTCATGCCCGCGCCGTCGTCGTGCGTGTGGGCGGTGTCGGGGCGAGAGGACGAGAAGCGCAGGGAGTAATAGGTGTCGGGGCCGCCCGGTTGCGGACGCCAGCCGGCGCGGCCAAAGACGTAGCCGCCGTCGAAGGTCGTGTAGACCGGGGTGGGCGGGGCGCCCGCCGCACCGCCGGACCGGATCCAGTCGGCACGCCAGTCGCCGACGCCGAACGAGGTGCGCAGCTCGCTGTTGACGGAGTCGCCGAGGGAGGTCAGCTTGAAGTCCGGGCGGAAGGCCTGCGCGACGAACTGGTAGAGCAGGCCGCGAAGTCCGACGACGGTGTCGGTGGGGATCCCGCAGGTGGCTCCCGCTCGCTCCGCATCGGTGAGCAGTGCCTCCATGTACTTGGCGTAGCCGGGCGATCCTTCGACGTCGCTGCCGTCGGGCTGCACGAGGCCGCGGGCGAGGGCCTCGATGTTCTGCCACGAGCGGGCGATGCCCGGGGCGTCCTGCACCCAGCAGTAGGCGGCGAGCGCCCCCGTCTGGCGGATGAGGTCGGTGTTGTTGGTGCCCGTCGCAACGGTGCGGTTGCCGCGGAAGCTGCGGATCATCGTCTGGGAATCACGCAGTGCCGCGTCGATGATCTTCTGGTCATTGAGGGTCTGCGCCGCGCAGACGAGGGTCTGGGTGCGCAGTCCGCCGTAGATGGACGCGTCGATCCAGTAGCTCCGTCCGGACTTGTGGTCGTCGATCCAGTAGTAGAGGAGGTCGCGGAAGCGCTGCACCATCACGGGGTTCTGCGCGGCCACGCCCTGATACAGCAGGGGCAGCGCCCAGTCGAGGGAGTGCACGTGCCGGTCACCGGAGGTGTCGGTGCCGCTCTGCGGCTTCCAGTTGGGGCGCTCGGCGAGCTGGTACGTGCCGCCGTTGCCCATGTCGACGGTGCCGGCGAGCAGGGCGCGGGCCTCGTTGCGCTGGGCCTTGGGCTTCATCGCCGGAAAGAGCGCGGTGCACCACGAGCCGAGGGCCGTGGGCATCACCAGCGGGGCGGGGGCCGCGGGGGCAGCGGACGGGTCGGCGGGCGCGGCCGCCGGGTCGGTCGCGGGTGCCGCGGGGGGAGTCTCCTCGGCGGCGGCGGGGACCGCGGGCGTCGCGAGGAGGGCCAGCAGGGCCGCACCCACCAGGGCACGTCCGGCGGCTCCGCGCGCACGTCGTCTCATCTGCAACATCCGACCCATGATCACCCGGGACCCCCGCCCCGGCCAAATCGCCTCACACCCGGCGTGGCTCGGGCCCGGCTCAGTCCTGCGGCTGCTGCTCGTCGATCCGGGCGAGCCGCTGCTCGGCCGCCTGCTGCGAGGGGGAGGACGGTCCGAGCGCCAGGGCCAGCCCGCCGAGCAGGGCCGAGACCGCGGGCCGCACCACCGTCTGCGGGATGGTCGGCAGGTTCAGCAGGCGTCGATGCTCCGGCGGGAGGGTCGACACCGCCCCGGCGAACAGCAGGGCGTAGGCGGGCCGCCCGGCCAGGGGCAGCGGTGGATTGCGGATGAACGCGACGGTGTCGAGTGCGTCGGCACCGCCGCGAAGGTCGGGGCCGAAGTCGGCGATCTGCTGGTTCAGCTCCGCGACCGACCGCGGCGCGTCCGTCACGCCGACGAGCTCGCCGGCCTTGGCCCACTCGCGCACGTAGGCGTCCTCCCCACCCGGAATAGGTGCCCCCCACACCCGGTGGGTGGCGAGGAAGGAGTCGGTGAACGCGATGTGCACCCAGCGCAGGAGGTCGGGGTCCATCGCCGAGTACGCCCGCTGCTGCCCGTCGGAGTCGTAGGTGCCCGAGACCTTGCGGTGCATGCCCCTCACACGCGCGCACTCCCGATCGGCGGAAGCCGTGTCGCCGAACGTCACGACGGTCAGCCACTGCGTCGTGCCGGCCAGTCGGCCGAGGCCGTCCTGCTGGTAGCGCGAGTGCTGCCGCACCCCCGCGAGCGCGCCTGGATGCAGGGCCTGCATCAGCAGTGCGCGCACGCCTCCGACGATCGTCGGCAGCGAGCCGTGCACGAACCACGGGGCCGAGCGTGGGCCGAAGTAGCCCTCGTCCTCACCGTGCGCCAGGCTCCGTGCCCACTCGGGTGCTCCCGTGGGGTCGCCGGAGACCACCTTGCGGAAGCCGGCGGCGACGCGACCGCGCAGGGGTTCGAGCACCGGGGTGAGGGAGGCCACCGGCCCAGCCTGCCGGGGATCGCGCGGGGATGCATTCCGGGCGCATCGAGCATGCGATGGCCCGCGCCCTGGAGGAGGAGTGGGCGCGGGCCATCGCACGGGATGGACCGGCAGGTGGGAAGGGGGGAAGCCGGTCTGCCTACTGCTGGCTGGCGAGCGTCAGCGGGATCTGGGTCTCGCGGCCGTCGCGCTCGACCGTGAGGTTCACGGTGTCGCCCGGGGCCTTGGCGCGGATCGTGACGATCAGCTGCGTGGAGTCGGCCACGACCGTGTCGTCGATCCGGGTGATGAGGTCACCGGCCTGGAGTCCGGCGATGGCGGCCGGCTGGCCGGGCGTCACCGACTCCACGAGGCCACCGGGTCCGGTGAAGGTGGTGTCGAGCGTGACGCCGATGATCGGTGTCGTCGACGTGCCCGTCTTGATGATCTCGTCGGTGATGCGCTTGGCGACGTCGATCGGGATCGCGAAGCCCAGGCCGATCGAGCCGGCCTGCCCCCCCATCACGCCGAGCGAGGCGATGGCGGAGTTGACGCCGATGACGGCACCAGTGCCGTCGAGCAGCGGGCCGCCGGAGTTGCCCGGGTTGATCGCGGCGTCCGTCTGGATCGCGTTGATGAATGCGAGGTCGCCGTTGCCCCCGGCCGTCACGGGCCGGTTGAGCGCGCTGACGATCCCGGTCGTGACGGTGCCCGTCAGGCCGAGGGGCGAGCCCACGGCGATGACGGCGTCGCCGACGTTGAGGTCACCCGACGAGCCGAGCGGCAGGGATGTCAGGCCAGCGCGGTCGACCTTGACGACTGCGATGTCGTAGCCCGGGTTCGAGCCGATGAGGCGGCCCGTGGCGGTCTCGCCGTCGGAGAACGTGACCTCGATGCTGCCGGCAGATCCGGCAACACCCGCCACGTGGTGGTTGGTGATGATGTAGCCGTCGTTGCTGATGACGAAGCCCGAGCCGGTGCCCTCGCCGTCGCCGCCCACGATGTTGAGCTGCACCACCGCGGGCTGGGCGTTCGCGGCGATCTCCGCGATCGAGTCCGGCACCACGCTGGGCAGGGCAACCGAGGCGGGCACAACGGTGGCGTCAGTGACGGCCGGCGGGATCGTCTCGCGGGCCACGAGATACCCCACGCCGCCGCCGATCGTCCCGGCGGTGACGGCGATCAGCCCGGCACCGGCGATCATGCCGATGACGGCGCCCGCACCGAGGCCGCGGCGCGGCGGAGCAGCGGGTGGGGTCGGGGGCAGGTCGCCCGCCGGGCCCAGGGGCGGGCGCTCGGCGTAGGCGTAGGACGGGTAGTGGGGATCGGGGTACGACACCGGGCCCGAAGCCGGGCCGGGGTACTGACTGCTCACGCGTTCCTCCTCAGGGCGAAGGACGGGGTCGACACGACCCGTCCGAGCCATAGGACAACGACGGGGGCGCGGAAGTTCCCTCGGACGCCCGCTCAGGGCCAGTTCTGACAATCCCCGAACATTCCCGGGGCAGGGCCCGCGCGGAGCACAGGCGCGGCCCGGAACACTGGCGCAGCGTGGCCGGACAGGGTAGCCGGACAGCGCGGCGCGGAACAATGGCGTCGTGCACCTCACCGACGACACCGCCGCCGCGGCCGCAGCCCTGGCGGCCGGCCATCTCGCGGCCGTGCCGACGGAGACGGTCTACGGGCTGGGGGCGCGGGCCGACGACCCCCACGCCGTCGCGCGGGTCTACGCCGCGA
>JBIIJX010000161.1:0-5754 GCA_044233495.1 Candidatus Nanopelagicales bacterium | reverse complement strand
TCGGAAGGGATAACCGCTGAAAGCATCTAAGCGGGAAACCCGCCTCGAGATGAGGACTCCCACAGGGTTGACCTGGTAAGGCCCCCAGCTAGACGACTGGGTTGATAGGCCGGATGTGGAAGCACAGCAATGTGTGGAGCTGACCGGTACTAATAGGCCGAGGACTTGCCTCATATCATCACTCGCGTCCACTGTGCGGTTCCCGAGATTCGGTCGGGAACCTCGAGCGCACTGCTGTATTCAGCGGTGGGGCTCGGAAACGATTGACATCTCCATAGTGTTTCGGCGGCCATAGCGAGAGGGAAACGCCCGGCTCCATTCCGAACCCGGAAGCTAAGCCTCTCAGCGCCGATGGTACTGCGCGGGTGACTGCGTGGGAGAGTAGGACGCCGCCGGACATACTTTTGACAAAGGCCACCCCCCGGGGTGGCCTTTGTTGTTCACGGGCTTAGATCATGCAGCATGAAGGGAACGTCATGAGCGACAAGCCGGATCGTCCGCGGTCCGCTGACCGACCCAGGGGCGGGTCGAAGCCGTCGGGCAAGCCGGGGTCGAAGCCGTCGGGCAAGCCGGGGTCGAAGCCGTCGGGCAAGCCGGGGTCGAAGCCGTCGGGCACGCCGTCGGAGGCAAGGGACCGGCGGCCCCCTGCAGGACGTACGCCCAGTGGCGGAAAGCGAGACGGCGGGAAACGAGACGGCGGGAAACGAGACGGCGGACGTGCCCGCGAAGGCTCGTTGCGTACGGCCGACCATGAGACCCGCATCCGCGAGCCGCACGTTCCCGATGAGATCACCGTGGCGGACCTTGATCCTGCGGTGCAGAACGAACTGCGCACCCTGCCCGAGGGACTCGCCGAGATCGTCGGAAGGCACCTGGCTGCCGCGGATGCGGCACTCGTCGATGAGGACATCGACCGGGCCCGCGCGCACATCGGCGCAGCACGTCGGCGAGCCGGCAGAGTGTCCGTCGTTCGCGAGGCGGCGGGCGTCGTGGCGTACCTCGCGGGGGACTACGCCGAGGCCATCGCGGAACTTCGCGCAGTGCGACGCATGTCGGGCTCGGCGGAGTACGTCCCGATGATGGCCGACTGTGAGCGGGGCCTCGGCCGGCCGCGACGCGCTCTGGAGCTGTTGAAGGAGGTCGACCTGCGCACGGTCGACGACGCCACTCGGGTCGAGGTGGCCCTCGTGGCCGCTGGTGCTCGCGCCGACTTGGGCCAGGTCGACGCGGCCCTCATCCTGCTGCAGTCACCGGACCTCGGGCGTCTGCCATCCGGGGGCCCGCGGGCGCGGCTGGAGTATGCCCGGGCCGACCTGCTGGCCCAGGCTGGCCGTCATGACGAGGCGCATCAATGGCTGTTGCGAGCGGCGGAGTCCGACGTCGACGGTGTCACCGATGCGGCCGAGCGGGTCGAGGAGTTGACGGGCCTGGCCTTCCTCGAGGAGGAACTCGAACCCGAGGCCTAGGCGATGAGCCCCGTCGCGGGCTCGGTGCCGTCCGGCACGCGGGCCCTACATTGGTCACGTGGGCCCCTTCCTCGCACTCGGCTCCAGCCTGATGTGGGGGAGCGCGGACTTCCTCGGCGGGGTGACCTCCCGACGGACGTCACCGGTGGCCGTCTACGGGCTCGCACAGGCGGTCGGACTCGTAGCGCTGGCGGTGGCAGCGACGGTGGCGGGTGCCTGGAGTGCCGCGCCCGGCTACTGGCCTTGGGCCATCGCCTCCAGCGTCCTCGGTGCCGTGGGCATGGTCGCCTTCTACTCTGCGCTGGCGATCGGGCCCATGGGGATCGTGTCCCCGCTGGTGTCGATGTCGGTGATCGTTCCCGTGGCGTTCGGACTCCTGTCGGGGGAGGCGCCCGGGGGTCTGGCCATCCTGGGCATCCTCATCGCCCTGATCGGCGTCGTGCTGGCCAGCGGACCCGAGCTGTCCGGGGCCGAGTCCCCGCGGGCGCTGGTGCTCGCCGGGCTGTCGGCGTTGGCCTTCGGCGGCATGTACATCACCATGGCTGAGGGCAGCAGCTACGACCCATTGATGACCATGACCGCGATGCGCATCACGAGCGTCATCATCTTCGCCGTGGTGCTCGCCGCTGTGCGAAGTCTCGGCGGGGCCTCCCGTCGCGATGCTCTGCCGATCATCGGGATCGGGATGCTCGACGCAGGGGCGAACGTGATGTTCGGGGTTGCCACCACCATGGGACTGCTCGCAACGATCTCCATGCTCGGGTCCCTGTACCCGGTGGTGACGGCCGTGCTGGCTGCGATCTTCCTTGCTGAGCGCTTGCGCGCCGTGCAGTACGCGGGCGTTGCCTGCGCGATGGCCGGCATCGTCCTCATCAGCGCTGCGACCTGAGGCGCCCTCGTCTTCTGGTCTCTACACCAGGCTCGGGAGCGGCACGGCCAACTAGGACTGCTCCGTCCGGTCGAGCCAACGCGCGATGCCCGTGACGTTGGCGGCGACGCTCGACAGCTCCTCGAACTTTCGGTCTCGATCGGGGTCGGAGTGGAACCCCGGATTCAGCTCGCGGTCACGCTCCCGCACCATGGCGATGGCGTGGTCGAGATCCGGCGTCGTGGCACGCGCCGCCCGGACGAGGTCCACCCAGATGAGCAGTTCCTCGCGGGAGCGGTCGAGGGTGTCGGCCACCTCGGTCACGGGCCCGAAGTGGCTGAACAGCAGCCGGTCGGCTCCGGCGTCGCGCATGCGTGCGAGTGAGGACAGGGTGAGGTCGAGATCGAAGTCCGGCGGAGGGGTCGACGGCCGCACGTCGGCGGTCTCGGGAACGTACACGCCCGCCGCGTCGCCCGTGTAGAGGTCACCTGAGGTGGAATCGAGCAGGCCCACGTGATGAGAGGCGTGCCCGGGGTTGTGGAATGCCTCGAGGTATCGACCGCCGCCGAGGTCGACGCGGCCGGACTCGGCGATCGACACCAGGCGTTCCGCCGGCACAGGGCGCAGGTCGCCGAACAGGCGGTCCATGTCATCGCCGAATACGCGGTGTGCGCTGGCGACGAGCTTGGTGGGATCCACCAGGTGCCGGGCACCCTTTTCCTGCACCACGACCTGGGCGTTCGGGAACATCGCGGCAATATCGCCGACACCGCCGGCGTGGTCCAGGTGGATGTGGGTCACCACGATGGTGGCGAGGTCCGCGGGACCCACACCGAGCTCGGCCAGCGCGGCCGTCACGACCCCGGCACTGCGCGCCGTCCCGGTCTCGATGAGGCACGGCCTGCTGCTGCGGATCAGGTAGCCGGACGTGATCCCGGTGTAGCCACCCATGCGGGTGTCGATGTGGAAGACGTCATTGCCGAGATCCTCGATGCTCTGGGTCATGCCTGCAGTATGGCTGCGTCGGCGGTTCGTGACTCAGGTGTCCGACGACTCGGGTGCCCACAGGTGCGGGTCAGTCGGTCGGCCGTCCACAGGAGTGCCGACGCCCATGGTGCTGCGCAGCCCGTAGCCCGAACCTGTCGCCATGACCAGAACCGGGAGCACCGATCGATCCACGTCCAGCTCCGTCACCGTCGTCGGCCGCCTCGGGGGCACGGTCGTCGAACGAGACCTCCCCAGCGGTGACACCGTGACCACGTTCACCGTGGTGGTTGACCGGCCCCGGACTCGCGGCAGCCGGGTCACGGTCGATGCGATCCCCTGCCAGGCCTTCTCTGTCCGACTGAGGACTGCCGTCGGCCGCCTCGAGCCCGGCACGCTGGTAGAGATCCAGGGAACGCTGCGCCGACGGTTCTGGAGGTCCGCGGTGGGCCTCGGCAGCGCCCTCGAAGTCGACGTGGTCCGCCTCAGTCGAGCCTGAGCGTGCGACCATGGCGCCGTGGAATCCGTCGGAGCAGCTCAAGGGGAGTGGGGGCCCGCGGAGGCATCCGACGACGACTACACGTGGTTCCGTCGAGGTCAGGCCCTGCTGGCGCAGGGCAATGCCGATGCCGCCGCCGTCGTCTTCGATCGCCTGCACTCCCACGATCCCGAGTCCCCCTCCGTGCTTGAGGCTTGGGCGCGGGCGCTCTTCGACGCTCGGCGATTCGCCGAGGCCGCCGAGGCCTTCGGCGACCTCGTGGAGCGCTCGCCGGACGATGACTACGCGCACTACGGCCTCGGGTTGGCGTTGTGGCGGCTCCAGCGCTTCCCGTCCGCATGCGACCACCTGGCCATGGCGGCGGTGATGCGCCCGGACCGACGCGACTACCAGCAGGCCCTCACTCAGGTGCGGGCGACCCTGCGGGCGCGAGCCGAGGCGGGCCTGCCTGACGAGGGCCCGGTGCCGACGTGAGTGCGCTGGCGGACGACTTCGATGCACTGCTGTTCGACCTGGACGGTGTCGTGTACGTGGGTCCGGATGCGGTGCCGTACGCTGCCGAGGCGATCTCGGCTCTGCGGGCAGGCGGCGTCCGCTGCTCGTACATCACCAACAACGCGGCACGCATGCCTGCGACGGTGGCGCGGCACCTGCGCGACATCGGTATCGACTGCTCCGTCGACGACGTCGTCACCTCGCCCCAGGCCGCGGTCACCCTGCTTGCCGACCTCGTGCCGACCGGATCCCGGGTGCTCGTGATCGGTGGCGCTGGCATCGCCGACGAACTAGACGCGCGGGGTTACGTGCCGGTGCGGTCGCTCGACGACGCGCCTGTGGCCGTCATGCAGGGATTCTCCCCGGATCTCGGCTGGCGCGACCTGGCCGAAGCGACATTCGCGGTGCGGGCGGGCCTGCCGTGGATCGCCACCAACCCCGACCTCACGTTCCCGACCCCCCGCGGCGCTGCTCCGGGCAACGGAGCGATGGTCGCCCTCGTGGCCGGAGCGGCTGGCCGGGGCCCGACCGCGGTGGCCGGGAAACCCGAGCCGCCCCTGCTCCGCGAGGCCATCGCTCGGTGCGCAGCCGAGCGCCCCCTGATAATCGGGGACCGGCTCGACACCGACATCGCAGCAGGCTGGAACATCGCCATTCCGACCCTGCTGGTGCTCACGGGGGTCACGGAGCCCGACGAGATCCTCCGAGCGCGGGTGAGTGATCGCCCGACCTACATCGGTGCGGATCTGCGGGTCCTGCTGCAGGCCTACCCCAATGTGACCGAGCTGGCTCCGGACTCCGCGTACACCCGTGCGGTGACCTGCGGCGATGCGACGGTGGCCTTGCGGGGCGGCGTCCTGGACGTGCTGAGTGGCGGCGAGGCGGTCGACATCCTCCGGGCGGCCTGCACCCTGACATGGGCGGAGGCCGATGCGGGCCGAACCCTGGACGTGAACCCCGTTCTGGTGGCGGTCGGTGCATGAACCGTCGAGGGCGTGCGATGCCTGCGCGGGGTCGGGGTACCGTGGCGCCCAGCCGCCTGTGCCCACCGGATGGCGGGCCAGGTCCGAGACGATCGGAGAGTGATGGACATGCTGGATGACCTTCGCACGTACGTTCAGATGGCGACGGGTGTCACCGAGGCCACCACCGCGAAGGCGAAGGATGTCATCTCGGGCCTGGTGGCCTCCGGCATGGCGCTCACCAGTCGTGCGGTCCCCGCCCCTGACATGGTGGGGCAGGTGCAGGAGCTGGCAGATGATCTCGTCGCGACGAGCAAGAACAACCGCGAGCTGCTGACCGGCGTGATCCGCTCCGAGGTCGACAAGGCGGTCGGTCGCATGGGCTTCGTGCGCGAGGATGAACTCGCCGCGCTCCGTCGTCACGTGCAGAGGCTGGAGGCCGAGGTGCACGAGATGAAGGAGGCAGCGGCGGCCTCAGCG
>JBIIJX010000018.1:0-21524 GCA_044233495.1 Candidatus Nanopelagicales bacterium | reverse complement strand
TCTGCTGGGCGATGTTCTCGTACGTCCAGCGCACGGGATCCTCGCCGTTCTTGATCGCAGCGTTCTCGGCGGGCAGGCCGAAGGCGTCCCAGCCGATCGGGTGCATGACGTTGAATCCGCGCTGCACCCAGTACCGGGCAATGACGTCGCCGAGGGCGTAGGCCTCCGCGTGACCCATGTGGAGGTCGCCCGACGGATACGGGAACATGTCGAGCACGTACTTCTTGGGGCGCTCATCATCCGGCCGGCCCGAGCGGAAGGGCGCCAGGTCGTCCCAGACCGGCAGCCACTTCTCCTGGATTCCCATGACGTCATACGTGTCACGCGGCTCCTGGGCGTCCGTCGTCGTCACCGTGCTCCCTCGAGTTCTCCTGGTCTGACTGCCGGGACTCCTGCGGCCCCCGTGGCAGTGGCCCCTGAATGCCGTCCAACCCTACCCAGCGGGACTCAAGACCCCTTGTGGCACGGGCATCCACAAGCCCGCCCCGGCTTCGACGACGACCGGCTCCGTAACGTCAGAGCGCCGCTTCCTCGGCAGTCCTCGCATCGACGGCAGGGCGAGGGCGACGCAGGCTGCACAGGTTCGGGCGACTAGCGTCATGGTCCATGTCCCGACGCGGCTTGGTCCTGTTCCTCGCCCTCGGCATCATCTGGGGCACCCCGTACCTGCTGATCAAGGTCGCGGTCGAGTACGTCGACCCTGGCTTCGTGGTGTTCGCCCGAGTCGCACTGGGGGCAGCCGTCCTCGTCCCCATCGTCCTGGTCCGCCGCCAATTGCGGCTGCTGCGCGGCCACTGGCGCTGGGTCATCGTCTTCGCGCTGGTCGAGCTGACCTTCACCCTGATGGCCCTGTCCTGGGCCGAGCAGCGGATCTCGAGTTCGCTGGCGGCTCTGCTGATCGCGTCCGTCCCGATCGTCGGCACGATCCTTGCCAACCGCTTTGGCCTCGACGCCCACATCACGCCTCGCCGGGTGCTCGGCCTCGGCATCGGCTTCCTCGGCGTGGCGCTGCTCGTGGGACTCGACGTGTCGGGTGGCACGGCTCTTGCCATCGCGGCGCTCGCGATCACGGTGCTCGGCTATGCACTCGGACCGATCGTCATCGAGAAGCGCCTGCATGACGTCCCCAACCTGCCGGTCATCGCCGCCGCCCTCGCGATCAACACCATCATCTACCTGCCGTTCGGCATCATCGGCTGGCCATCCGGGACCGTTCCCGCCTCCGCGTGGCTGTCGCTCATCGTCCTCGGACTCCTGTGCACAGCCGTGGCATTCGTGATGCTCTTCGCGCTCATCACGGAGGTGGGCGCCCCACGCGCCCAGGTCATCACCTACATCAACCCGGCGGTCGCCGTCGTCCTCGGGGTGCTCATCCTGGGGGAGCCGATCACGCTGGGTATTGCGATCGGGTTCCCACTGGTGCTCCTCGGCTCGTGGCTCGGCACGCGCAGCGGGGCCGCGATCGAGGCCGAGCCCCATCCCTGACGTTCACCCCGGGTTCCGTGCGACGCTAGGCGACCGAGACAAAGGGCGGCCGTTCCTCGACGCAGATCTCCCTCACCGTCCACTGCCGGGCCTCGTCCATGGAGCGCAGATCGACACGTGGTGTCGACGCCTCGGGTTCCGACCTCCCGGAACCGTTGGCCACGAATTCCGCGGGTGACCTGCGCCGGTCGGCCGCCGCCAGAACCTCCACGGCCATCGCGCCGAGATCGTGGATGTTCTGGTGCCGGTGGGCGCGGCGACCCAGATCGACCTGGGCGATGCCCCCCACTCCGCTTCGGGAGTGCACATCGAGCAGCGTGGCGATCTCCACGCCGTACCCCACGGGTATGGACAGCTCACGAAGCATGCTCGCGCGGATCGCCCATTCGCCGGCCAGTGGCTGGACCATGCCGGCGAGCTCGGGGCGGAAAAGGGTCAGCCACGGCCGGGCGACCAGCTCCGTGACGCGGCCACCTTCGAGCGTGACGGTCTCACCGATGTCGAGTACGCGGTCGTAGAAGCCGCGGCAGAGGTGGACCCCCGGATCAGCGAGGAGCGGCCCGATGACCCCGCGCACGAAGTGAGGACCCCACTGCGTCAGGTCCGCGTCGATGAACGCCACCAGGTCGGCGCTCGTGACGAACTGCGACTTCCACAGCGCCTCCCCCTTGCCCACCCGGACGCCGAGGTCCGGCCGCACCTCGGCCACCGAGCACACCCGCGCACCGGCTTCGGCGGCGGCTCGCGAGGTGCCATCAGAGGAGAGCGAGTCCATGACGACGAGGTCGTCAACGAGCGATGCAAGGTCACTCCTGATCGAGCGCACGACGCCGCCGATCGTCAGCTCCTCGTTGCGGGCCGGGATCACAACGGCGATCCTCGATGGGCCCTTGAGTTCGAGCAGTCGCTCCAGTGGCCAGTCCGCTGCCGATGTCATCCACGGGTCGGTGACGTCAGGTGAGTGGGGGCTCATGCCGAATCTCATCCGGGAGCACGTAGTCGACGGCGATGTCACGCCTTCCGTTGAGCGCCTCGACTGTCGCGATCACATCGACGGCTGCCGCGACGTCATGAACGCGCACGATGCCCCCCGGAGACGCGGCGAAGTGCGCGATTGCGGCGTCTGTGGCGGCCCCCCTAGCCCGAGGCGACCGGCCCGTTATCGCGCCGAGGAAGTCCTTGCGGGACAGCGCCAGAAGCAGAGGTCGTTCCAGGGCGCGGACACCATCGATCTCGCGCAGGAGTGTCAGAGTCTGGTGCGG
Organism: Candidatus Nanopelagicales bacterium; assembly: GCA_044233495.1. Lineage (GTDB taxonomy): Bacteria > Actinomycetota > Actinomycetes > S36-B12 > S36-B12 > UBA10649. The sequence goes on along the minus strand of JBIIJX010000018.1, from coordinate 18,777 downwards.
GGTCTTGGCGAAGTCCGGGCCGGGATCGAGGATGATCGACTCCCAGGGAACACCCAGGGCAACAGCCTCGTCGGACTTCGCCGCCAGGAAGTTCCGCACCTCGGCCCCGATGTCGCCGTACAGGTCCGCTTCCTGCCGGCGGACCTTGGGCGGCGCGGCCGTGTGCATGACCACGAGAGCAGCACCGCTGCTCGCGCACATGCCCGCAACCTCCGGGTAGAGCAGACCGCTGACGTCGTTGATGATGTCGGCGCCAGCAGCCAGGGATGCCTCGACCACCCGCGGTTTGTAGGTGTCGACGCTCACGAGCACCTGCGGGTACGTGGCGCGGATCCACTCGACGATCGGCACGACCCGCTCGATCTCCAGATCGGCGTCGATCTCCGGTACACCCGTGATCGCGGACTGGCCGCCGACATCCAGCACATCCGCTCCGGAAGCGACCAGCGAGGCTGCCAGCTCCAGTCGGGACTCGAGTGTGGCGAAACGACCCGCGTCAGAGAAGGACTCCGGGCTCGCGTTGACGACGCCCATCACCAAAGTGGTGTCAACGGGCCGGTCAGTGCCGCGAACGCGCAGCAGTGGAGGCCTCATCCGTGCAGGCTATCCCAGTGCATTCGAACCTCGATCAGCCGTGGATCCGGAGCTGCCGGTCTCTCCCGACGACCTACTCCTGCGCGCGGACACCGCCAGGAAGCTCCAGCCGATAACGGCGATGATGAATCCGAGCAGTCCATCCAGTCGCAGGGCCGCTGCCAACTCGACCAGCTCGGCATCGTCGACGTCGGAGACGCCGGCAGACATCGTCACGCTCGAGAGCACCACCGCACCGAGTACCGCCATGCTCAGAGCGGACCCTACTGAGCTGGCAGCAGTGCGAAAGGCGGATACTGCGCCGGTGCTGCCGGCGGGGGCCCTTCCCATGATGTCAAGGTTGAGCACGGTCAAGGCGGCCATGCCCGTCAGGCTGAAGAGGGTCGAAACCAGGACGAGGTACCACGCAGGAGTGCTGGGCTGCATGAACACCAGCAAGAGCATCACCGCGCCGGTGACCAGGAGCAGTCCTCGTCCGGCCGGCCCTGCGCCCCACCGATCGGTAAGGCGACCCGCAACGACCTTGGCTCCCAGAATCGCACCGATCTGGGCTGGCGCGATAGCGAGCGAGGCCTCGAACGGCGTCATCTCGTACAGGTACTCCATGGAGATGGACACGTAGGTCAGGATCTGGATCAAGGTCACCAGGGCGACGCCGATCATCAGCGGGCGCATCATGGTTCCCAAGATCGGACGCAGGGAGAACCCGGGGTTCTTCGCCGTTCGCACGACCACGAGGCACGCCAGGATCGCCGCGACGCACACCGAGGCGCCGATGAGGATCACGCGTCCGTCCACGGGGTTCGCGCCGAGCTCGTCCAGGACTCGCGTGCCCGCCATGAGAGCGACACCGGCGAGGATCGGGCTTGCCCACTCACCGGTTGCACCTCGGGTCTCGCCACGGTCGAGGAGGAGCACGGCCAGGACGATCACCACAACACCCGAGATCGCCCATGTCACAGGCACCCACCGCCAGTCGACGACGGCCAGCAGCAGCGCCGTCGCGATCGGCAGCGCGAGGAACGCGATCGGGAAGACCACTCCGAAGGTGGTGAAAGCCGCGACGTGAGCCTTGCCGTCCGGTGCGACGCGCTGGAGCAGGCTCAGTGCCGCGACCTGGATGACGATTGCCCCGGCTCCGCACAGGGCCAGGCCGACATCGACGCCGTGCTCAGCCTGCGCCGTCGCGAGCACCACGGATCCGATCGTGAAGACCGCTCCTGCCACCACGATGGTCCGGCGCTGACCGAGCCGGTCCCCTGCGCGTCCGGCGATGAAGACCACCAGCAACGAGGCGATCGTCGGCGCCACGAGGGCCCGCTCGACTGCGTCGTCCGAGAGCGAGAGATCCTCGGCCATGGGCTCGACGAGGAAAGTCAGCCCGGTGGCGACCAGCAGCGTGAGTCCGACGATGACCGCGATGGTGAGCGTGATGCGGCGCTGGAAAGAGGTCATCGGCTCTCGTGTCGGCAGATCACAACTCCATCACTTCGTCATCATGGAGCACCGCGGGGTCGAGCGTACGAGAGCGGACGAGATCCGCAGTTCCTACGCGAAACCGGGTCAATTCTAGGGAATTGACCCGGTAAGCGGATGAAATCTGTGGAGCTGAGGGGACTCGAACCCCTGACCCCCTCCATGCCATGGAGGTGCGCTACCAGCTGCGCTACAGCCCCGTACGGGAGTCAGAACGATACACGATGGCACCGAGCCCGGATCCAGTCACCCACCGGCGTCAGCGGTCGTCGGCGAGGGCCACCGCTGGCAGCGATCCGGCGTTGTACTCCTGCAGCCGCCAGGGCGGACCATGGCGAACACCACCGTGCTGAGGCACGTTCTCGACGAGCACCGACCACGCGCAGTTGGACAGCACACCCAGTGCAGCCCAGTGCTCGTGAGGCAGCCCGAGCAACGCCCCCGTGGCCGCGCGCGCTGATCCACCGTGCGTCGCGACGACCAGGGTCCGGCCGGCCGGCAGCTCGAGCAGCGCATCGTCGATGGCGGCGACCATCCGCTCCGCGACCTCCAGTCGCGTCTCACCCCCACCCGGACGAACGTTCGATCCTGCAGACCAACTGGCGAGCTCCTCGCCATGACCCTCCTCCAGCTCCTGTCGCGTCAGCCCCTGCCAGATCCCGGCGAACGTCTCCCTCAGCCGCTCATCGTCCGCGACGGGCAGGCCGGTGATCGCGGACAGGGTTGCAGCGGTCTCCCGCGCCCGTGACAGGTCCGAGCTGATGATCCGATCCGGGGGCAGGTCTGCGAGCACGCGGGCCGCCTGGGCGGCCTGGCGGCGTCCGACGTCGTCAAGCGGAACATCGGCCTGGCCCTGGAAGCGCTGCTCGGCATTCCACTCGGTGCGCCCGTGCCGCCACAGCACGATCCGCCGGGCCCTCATCCGGCGGCGTCGCCCGGCGTCTGGCCGCTGGTGACCGAATCCGGCAGCGCGAGCAGGGGGCAGTCCTTCCACAGCCGCTCGATGGCGTAGTGGATGCGCTCCTCCGCCAACTGCACGTGGACGACGATGTCGCCGAAGTCCAGCAGCACCCATCGGCCCTCCGTCTCGCCCTCCCGACGCAGCGGCTTGGAACCCATGCCGTGCAGGCGCTCCTGGATGGCATCGACGATCGAGCGCACCTGACGGTCATTGGCTGCCGAGCACAGCACGAAAACGTCCGTGATGACCAGCTGCTCGCTGACGTCGATGGCGACGATGTCGGTGGCGAGCTTGTCCGACGCCGCTTGAGCCGCAGCAATGGCAAGGTCGATGGATTCGGGTGCAGCAGTCACGAAGGGTTCCTCACGGTGGATCGGCACGTAGGGAGCAGCGTCTCACATGCTGTGCGGCCCGTGACCGGCCTGAGCGCCGTAGAGCTGGTGCTTGGCGATGAGGTGGGCGACCCCGGAGGGCACCAGGTAGCGGATCGGCGCGCCCGACCGGACACGTGCGCGCACGTCGGTCGAGGAGATCGAGAGAGCCGGGATCTCCAGCAGCGACACTCGAGCATGCGGGAGGCCAGGATCGGAGAGGTCGTGCCCCGGCCGGGTGACTCCGATCAGATGCGCGTGCTCGAAGATCTCCTCGGCGTCACGCCACTGGAGGATCTCCGCCAGGGCATCGGCCCCGGTGATGAAGAACCACTCGATCGGCTGATGGGCCCGCTCGGCCTCCGCCTGAGCCCGGAGGTCGCGGAGAGTGTCGACGGTGTAGGTGGGGCCCGGACGATCGATGTCGACCCGGGTGACCCGGAAGCGCGGATCCGCAGCGGTGGCCACCACCGTCATCAGATAGCGGGCCTCGGCAGGAGCGCGATCATCGGCCGGCTTGTGGTACGCCTCGCCGGTAGGGCTGAACACGACCTCGTCGAGGTCGAAGCGATGAGCGACCTCCGAGGCCGCGACGAGGTGGCCGAGGTGGATCGGGTCGAAGGACCCGCCCATGATCCCGATGCGCAGCGGGCTCACGGGTGCTCCCGCGTCGTGGTCAGTCACCGACCTTGATCATCAGCGTGATGATCAGCAGCAGGATGAGCGTCCCGAGAGCGACTCCCCCGAACACGTACGGGCTCAGGCTGCTCGAGCCCTCGGCACCCTCGGCGCCTTCGCTGGCCAGCACGAGAGCGGTGTTGACGATGCGCATGGATCCTCCGGGTCTCGTGGGCTCAGCGCCAGGTCGCTACCGGACAGTCTCCGGTAGGACGCACTGTAGCCGCCCTGGGCACTCAGGTGCGGACGTGGCCGTCCCCCGTCACCACGTACGTCGTGGTCGTGAGCTCAGTCAGGCCCATCGGCCCGCGCGCGTGCAGCTTCTGAGTGGAGATGCCTATCTCGGCACCGAAGCCGAACTCCCCGCCGTCGGTGAAGCGCGTGGAGGCGTTCACCATCACTGCCGCGGAGTCGACCCCGGCGATGAAGCGCTGGATCGCCGTCTGGCTGTCGCTCACGATGGCCTCCGTGTGGCCGCTGGACCAGCGACGGATGTGCTCGAGGGCATCGTCGATGGAGTCGACGATGCCGGCGGCGATATCCAGGGAGTAGTACTCCGCAGCCCAGTCGTCGTCCGTCACGGGCGCGAACGTGACGTCGGAGCCGGTGGCGTGCAGAGCGAAGCGGTCGTCGCCGTGGATCGTCACGCCCGCCGAGCGCAGGGCCTCGAGTGCCCGGGGCAGGAACGCATCGGCGATGTCACGGTGCACCAGGACTGTCTCGGCGGCATTGCAGACACTGACCCTCTGCGCCTTGCTGTTCAGCAGAATCGCGATGGCCTTGTCGATATCGGCGTCCCTGTCGACATACACATGGCAATTCCCGACTCCTGTCTCGATGACAGGCACCAGCGAGTTCTCGACGACATTGCGGATCAGGCCCTCCCCACCCCGGGGGATCAGGACGTCTACGAGACCGCGCGCCTTCATCAGGTGGTCGACGGACTCGTGGGTCTCACCGGGCACCAACTGCACGGCATCGGCCGGGAGTCCGGCCGCCTCGAGAGCACCGCGCATCACGTTGACGAGGGCGGCGTTGCTTGCAGCCGCAGACGAGGATCCGCGCAGCAGCGCAGCGTTGCCGCTCTTCAGGCACAGCCCGGCGGCGTCGACGGTGACATTGGGCCGGGCCTCGTAGATCATGCCGACCACGCCCAGCGGGACCCTCGTCTGCCTGACCTGGAGGCCGTTGGGCAGCGTGTACCCGCGGACCACCTCACCGACCGGATCGGGCAGGTCTGCCACATCCCGCAGAGCGTCGGCGATCGCCGCCAGTCGATCGCCGGTCAGCGTGAGTCGATCGACGATGGCCTCGGACGTACCGGCCTCGCGCGCCCTGAGTACGTCCTGCGCATTGGCCTGCACGATGACCTGGACCTCGGCATCGAGGGCGTCGGCCATAGCGAGGAGTGCCGCATCCTTCTGGTCGCGGGTGAGGGATCGCAGGACGACGGCGGCCTCGCGTGCCCGTTGAGCCGTCTGCCGCACGAGGACGCGGTCGTCCTGCGTCACGGTGGGGGTCATGGCCATACGACGGACGATACCGAGCGAAGCGCGCCGCAGGACGGGTGCCTCAGAAAGGGATCACCCGGCCGGCGGCGACGAGGCCGGGCTGCTCGTGGATGTACCGGCCGCGCCGGTGGAAGGTCTCACGGTCGACCACCTCGACCCCGACGACGCGCCAGGGTGGCAGCTGCGCGGAGACGATGTGCTCGTCCCACAGCAGAACGGCCATGCGCAGGGCCGTAGAGACGTCGGGTGCCTCCTCCCAGTAGCGCACCTCGGCGCGATCGCCGGTGTACCGGCCCGACAGCAGGAAGGGATGCTCGTGACTCAGGCGCTCGAGCGCCGCCTTGACCTCCGCGTCGCTGACACTTCGCCCCGCGACCGTGAGCGTGATGTGCCACATGTCTCCCGAGGTGGTCGTCTCCCCCTGAACGGCATGAAGGTGGCGCGACTCGGAGGACTCCACGGCACCTCCCTCCGTCGCATCGTGCGTCAGCGCCTCATCACCACGAGGTCATCCCGATGGACGACCTCGCGCTCGTACTCAGGTCCAAGCTCCCGGGCGAGGTCCCGCGTCGAGCGACCGAGCAGCCCGGGAAGCTCCTTCGCGTCAAAGTTGACCAGACCGCGGGCCACGGTGTTGCCGTTTTCGTCGAGAAGCTCGACCGGATCTCCGGCATTGAACGCACCTTCAACATGCGTGATGCCTGCAGGAAGCAGCGACTTGCGATCCTTCACGACGGCCTTGACCGCGCCCGCATCGAGCCGAAGGCGCCCCTGCGGGGAGGTCGCATGTTCAAGCCACAGCAGACGGGTCGATGTGCGCTCACCCGTGGGGTGGAAGACCGTCCCGACCTGAGCGTCTCCCAGCGCACGTTCGACGAGAGCCGCGGAAGTCAGAAGCACAGGGATCCCGGCAGACGTGGCGATGCCGGCGGCCTCCACCTTGGTGGCCATCCCACCCAGCCCCACACCTGCCGAGCCGACTCCCCCAATACGGACCCCGTCCAGATCCCCCGGGCTGCGAACGTCCTCGATCAGCCGCGAGCCGGGTGAGGTCGGCGGTCCGTCGTAGAGGCCGTCGACATCGGACAGCAGGAGCAGCGCATCGGCCTGCACGACATGGGCCACGAGTGCCGCGAGCCGGTCGTTGTCGCCGAACCGGATCTCGTCGGTGGCGACAGTGTCATTCTCATTGACGATCGGCACGACACCGAGGTCGAGCAGGCGGAAGAGCGTGCGCTGGGCGTTGCGGTAGTGCGCGCGACGGATCACATCGTCCGCGGTGACCAGCACCTGCCCGACCGTGAGACCGCGCTGTCCGAACGCCGTGCTGTAGTGCGCGAGCAGCAGCCCCTGGCCCACCGAGGCGGCAGCCTGCTGCGTGGCGAGGTCGCGCGGCCGACGCGTGAGCCCGAGCGAGGGCAGGCCACTGGCGATGGCACCGCTGCTCACCAGGACCACCTGATGGCCACGGCTGACCCGATCGCTGATGTGTCGCACGAGGGAGTCGATGCGCTCGGCGTCGATGCCACCACCCGCCTTCGTCAGCGAGGACGAGCCGACCTTGACGACAACACGCGAGGCACCGGCGATCGCACTCCGCAGATCGACGTGGTGCCCCGACCTACTCATGAGCCGCCTCCGGGCAGTTCGTCCAGGCGCGCGTCCAGGCGCACGTCTGTTCCACGGGGGCTCGCGTGCGTGCCATCGCCTGCTGTGATCGTGGGGTACCAGTCGAACACCACGGCGTTGTCGTCAGGGCCGATCATGACGGTGCACCCGGGGCGCGCTCCGACCTCGATCAGGCGCTCTTCGACGCCGAGTCGGGCCAGCCGATCGGCGAGGTAGCCGACGGCCTCGTCGTTGCTGAAGTCGGTCTGGCGCACCCAGCGCTCCGGCCGTACACCGCGTACGCGGTAGCCCTCGGCTTCCGCCGTGACGGTGAAGCCGGTGTCGTCGACCGCCTTCGGGGTCAGGACTATCCGCTCACGCTCCTCCGGAGCCGACTCGCGTCGGGCGGCGGCGACGAGCTCGGCCATCGCGAAGGAGAGCGGTCGCAGCCCCTCGTGGGTCGCGGCCGAGATCTCGAACACGCGGTATCCGCGGTCCTCGAGCACCGGCTTGACGAGCTCGGCGAGCACTCGTCCGTCGGGAACGTCGATCTTGTTCAGGGCGACAAGTCGCGGGCGATCCGCCAGGCCGCCGTACTGCTCGAGCTCTCGCTCGATGACGTCGAGGTCATCGATCGGATCCCGACCCGGCTCCATGGTCGCGCAGTCCAGGACGTGGACCAGCACGCTGCATCGCTCGACGTGGCGGAGGAACTCCAGCCCCAGCCCCTTGCCCTGGCTGGCCCCGGGGATCAGGCCCGGCACATCGGCGACGGTGAAGACCACGTCGCCCGCCGTGACCACGCCGAGATTGGGCACGAGCGTGGTGAAGGGGTAGTCGGCGATCTTCGGGCGCGCAGCCGACATCGCGGCCACGACGCTGGACTTGCCCGCACTGGGGAATCCCACGAGAGCCACGTCGGCCACGGTCTTGAGTTCGAGGACGACGTCGCGGTGCTCGCCCGGCTCGCCGAGGAGCGCGAAGCCCGGAGCCTTCCGACGCGGCGATGCGAGGGCGGCATTGCCGAGGCCGCCACGCCCGCCCTGGGCGATCACGTAGGTCGCGCCCGGTGCGACAAGATCGGCCAGCACCTGACCGTCCACCGTGGTCACGACCGTGCCGCTGGGCACCCGCAGCACGATGTCCTCGGCCTCCGCCCCGTTGCGGTGGCCTCCCTGGCCGGGTCGGCCGCTGCCCGCACGTCGATGCGGACCGTGGTGGAACTCCAGCAGCGTGGTCACGCCCGGGTCGACCACAGCGACCACGTCACCGCCCCGACCGCCGTTGCCTCCGTCGGGCCCGCCGAGAGGCTTGAACTTCTCTCGCAGGATCGAGGCGCATCCGTGGCCCCCGTCCCCGCCCTGCGCATGCAGCACGACGCGATCGACGAAGGTGGCCATGACGCAATCCTCTCAGGTCTCGTCCGTGCAGCTGCGTGTCCAGTGGCGCGTTGTGCGGCGCACGCACCGGGGAGTCGCGCGCACACCCATCACTGGACATGACAGGAGGGGGTGAGCCGGACGGCTCACCCCCTCCTGAAGGACGATGGACCTACTCGGTGACGATGTTCACGACGCGGCGGCCGCGGCGCGTGCCGAACTGGACGGCACCTGCCGCCAGGGCGAAGAGGGTGTCGTCACCGCCCCGGCCGACGTTGTCCCCCGGATGGAAGTGGGTGCCGCGCTGGCGCACGATGATCTCGCCCGCGTTCACCTTCTGACCACCGAAACGCTTTACGCCGAGGCGCTGGGCGTTGGAGTCGCGTCCGTTGCGGGTGCTGGAGGCGCCCTTCTTATGAGCCATGGTGCGTCACTTCCCCGGGGTGATGTCGGTGACCTTGACCGCCGTGAGGTCCTGACGGTGCCCCTGGCGGCGGCGATAGCCGGTCTTGTTCTTGTACTTCAGGATGTCGATCTTCGGCCCACGTCGGTGGTCGACGATCTCGGCGGTCACCGAGGCCTTGGCCAGGACTGCCGGATCCGAGGTCACCGCGGCGCCGTCGACCAGCAGCAGCACGGGGAGGTCGAGGCTCGCGCCCGGCTCTCCCTGCTGGCGATCGAGGACCACGACGTCGCCCACTGCGACCTTCTCCTGCCGGCCGCCGGCGCGAACGATGGCGTACACCACTGACTCCTGTCGTCTGGGATGCGCCCGGGCATAGGCCCCAGGCACAAGGGCTAAGACTACGGAACGGGTCGAGGAGGGGTCAAACCGACCCCTCCTCAGCCTCACCCTCGGGCTGCTCAGCCGCCGACTCACCCTCGGGCTGCTCAGCCGCCGACTCACCCTCGGGCTGCTCAGCCGCCGACTCACCCTCGGGCTGCTCTGCCGCAGCCAGGGCCCGCGCCGCCGCCTCAGCGGGATCCACGTACCCGGCAGGCTTGCGGCCCTTGGGCGACTCGTGGACGTGGTCGGCGGTGAGAGAGACCCGGATGCCCCGGCCGTTGCAGTGGTCGCACGTCTCGGAGAACGACTCCAGCAGGCCCGAGCCGATCCGCTTGCGCGTCATCTGCACCAGACCCAGCGAGGTCACCTCGGCCACCTGGTGCTTCGTGCGATCGCGGCCCAGGCACTCGACCAGGCGACGCAGCACCAGGTCACGGTTGCTCTCCAGCACCATGTCGATGAAGTCCACCACGATGATGCCGCCGATGTCGCGCAGCCGAAGCTGACGCACGATCTCCTCGGCAGCCTCGAGGTTGTTGCGCGTCACGGTCTGCTCGAGGTTGCCGCCCTGGCCGGTGAACTTGCCGGTGTTGACGTCGACGACGGTCATGGCCTCGGTGCGGTCGATCACCAGGGATCCGCCCGACGGCAGATGGACCTTGCGATCGAGGGCCTTCATCAGCTGCTCGTCGACGCGATAGGCCGCGAAGACGTCCTTGGGCTCGACCCAGTGCCTCAGCCGATCAGCGAGATCCGGCGCGATCGACCCGATGTAGGCGCTGAGCGACGTCCAGGCGGAGTCGCCCGAGACGATCAGGCTCGTCACGTCCTCGTTGAAGATGTCGCGCACCACCTTGATCGCAAGGTCAGGCTCGCTGTAGAGCAGTTCCGGCGGGTTGGCCGCCGTCGCCGCTGCTGAGATGTCCGCCCACTGGGCCTTCAGCCGCTCGACGTCCGCCTCGAGGGCCTCGTCGGGAGCTCCCTCCGCCGCCGTGCGGACGATCACACCCGCGTCCTCCGGCATGACCCGCTTCAGCACCTTCTTCAGGCGACTGCGCTCGTTGTCGGGGAGCTTCCGGCTGATGCCCGTCATGGACCCGTCCGGGACGAAGACGAGGAACCGGCCGGGCAGGGAGATCTGGCTGGTGAGCCTGGCGCCCTTCTGGCCCACGGGATCCTTGGTCACCTGGACCAGGACTGGATCACCGGACTTCAGGGCGAACTCGATGCGCTTGGGCTGACCCTCCAGGCCCGCGGCATCCCAGTTCACCTCGCCGGCGTACAGGACGGCGTTGCGACCCCTGCCGATGTCGACGAAGGCGGCCTCCATGCTCGGCAGCACGTTCTGCACCCGACCGAGGTAGACGTTGCCCACCATCGAACCGGACGCGCCACGCGTGACGTAGTGCTCGACGAGGACGCCGTCCTCGAGCACCGCGATCTGGGTTCGATCGCCGTGCTGGCGGACCACCATGACGCGCTCGACGGATTCCCGTCGGGCGAGGAACTCCGCCTCGGTCAGGATCGGCGCGCGACGACGGCCGGCCTCACGGCCCTCACGACGGCGCTGCTTCTTGGCCTCGAGCCGGGTCGAGCCCTTGAGGCTCGTGACGTCGTCCCCTCCCCTGGAGCGCGATTCGCGCACCCTGGTTGTGGTGCCCGGAGCGTCCTCTCCGTCCGCATCGTCGCCCGAGCCCCGACGACGGCGGCGGCGACGGCGGCGCACGCCGCCCTCCTCGATGTCCCCGTCCGAGTCGCCCGAGTCACCGGACTCCCCCGGGTCGCCGGACTCGTCCTCGGAGCCCTCCCCGTCCTCGTCCCCACCACGGCGACGGCGGCGGCCTCCACGACGGCGACGGCGACGACGGCTGCCCTCGTCGGTGTCGTCATCTCCGGAGTCTCCGGAGTCTCCGTCATCAGCGGCCCCGTCGGCACCGTCGGCACCGTCGGCGTCCGCCGGCGATGTCTGCTCCCCGGTCTCCTGCGCAGACGGCCGGCGCCTCGAGCGCCGAGCCTTCGGGGCGGACTCGTCCCCGGGGACCTCACCCGGCACCTCGTCAGCCGACGCGGAACCGGCGGCCGGAGCCTGGAACAGCGGGGCCACGAAGGCCGGTGAGGCCATCCTCGTGCCCGCCTTCGAGCCGTCGGACGCGGCGCCTGCGTCGCCCGTGTCCTGCTCCGCCGCAGCGGACTTCTTGCTCGCCTTGCGGGTGGTCTTCTTGGCCTTGGGCGCCGGGGCATCTTCAGCGGAGGGGCCGTCCACTGAGGGGCCGTCCACTGAGGAGCCGTCTGCGGCCTGGTCCACTGCGACGGCCTTCTTGGTGCCCTTGCGCGTCGTCTTCTTCGCGTTCTTTGCGGCGGGGGCGTCCGTCACTGGGGTCGCTCCCGAATCTGCGCCGTCGCCCGATTCGGCGGGCACGGGGGGGCCGGCGGGCCGGCTGGCCGCCCGGCGCCGCGTGCGCTTCTGCGCTGCGGAACCGGGGTCGTCTGTCGGTGAGTCTGAGGAGGTCTGCTCGACCATGGGTGGTGCTCCTTCGTGGCGAGCGCGGGCGCTGCCCGGCTCCTCGCCGATGTCTGGAGGGGCAAGCCCCTCGAAGCCTGATCGTTGCGAGGCGGCGGGTGCGCGGGTCGCGCAACTCCCCTGCCTCGCCGGCAGCATCCCCTCGCCGGCTGCGCTGGCCTAGGACCCGGCGGCCCGGTCGGGCTCCAGCGGATCGAGGACCACAGCGCCGGCCGCGTCGAGTGGCCCCTGCGCCAGCCGAGTCACCCGTGGGGGGATCGGCGGCACGAGCTCGGCCACGCTACGCAGCGCGGAGAGGACGTCGTCGGGTCGTACGGACGGTGTTCCGTTCCGAACGACCATGGTGAGTATGGCACAGGGCTCGTCCCCCGCCGACTCCGCGGCGCATGTCGCGTGGAGGACCGCCCCCCGGGCGTCGAATGCGCGCATCCCGTTCTTGGTCATGCGCTCCACGATCACCTCGCTCGCCGACAGCAGGGCCGCAACCGCCGCGGAAGCCTGCTTCTCGGCGACGCCCGGCAGTTCCACTCGCCACAGCGAGGCCTCCAGTCGCTGGGCGAAGTCCGAGGTGCGAGCGACGACGACCTCCAGGACGTCCAGCCCCGAGGGCAGTGCCCCGTCCAGGGCCTGCCGCACGGCCTCCGGGTCGCACTCCCGGCTCACGCCGAGCTCGACGTACTCAGCCTCGCTGGCCACTCCCGTGGCAGCCGAGTTGGCATACGAGATCTTCGGGTGCGGGGAGAATCCGGCGCTGTAGGCCATCGGGACACGGGCCCGGCGCAGCGCCCGCTCGAGCGCCCGCTGGAAGTCCCGATGGCTGGAGAAGCGCAGGCGCCCCCGCTTGGCGTATCTCAGGCGCAGACGCTGGACGGTCGGCGCGACATCACGCGCCGGCGGCTGGGGCGGCACCGCTTCAGGATTCCCGGGTGGCCAACACCGGGATCGGCGGAAGCTCCGGCATCGGCAGCGTGACGACGCCGGTGGGCCCGATCTGGATCTCGGTGTCCAGCTGGTCGCACACCCCGCAGTCGAAGCACGGAGTCCACCGGCAGTCATCGACGGGGATCTCGGCGAGCGCGTCCTGCCAGTCCTCCCAGAGCCACTCGATGTCGAGACCGGAGTCGAGGTGCTCCCACGGCAGCACCTCACTGCGCTGGCGCTCCCGCGTCGTGTACCAGTCCACGTCGACGGGCTGGTCCTCCAGCGCGACGTCGGCCGCGTTCATCCAGCGTTCGAACGAGAAGTGCTCGCTCCAGCCGTCGAACCGCGCACCATCGCGCCATGCCTGCAGGATCACCGCACCGACCCGGCGATCACCACGGGACAGCAGTCCCTCCACGATGCCGGGCTTGCCGTCGTGGTACCTCATGCCGATCGACTTGCCGAACTCGCGGTCGTTGCGGATGGCATCCTTGAGCTTGCGCAGCCGGGCATCCGTCGCCTCGTGGTCGAGCTGGGCGGCCCACTGGAACGGGGTGTGCGGCTTGGGCACGAAGCCGCCGATGGACACCGTGCAACGGATGTCCTTGCGCCCCGTGACCTCGCGCCCGGCGCGGATGACCTCACGGGCGAGTGTCGCGATCTGCAGGACGTCATCGTCGGTCTCGGTCGGCAGGCCGCACATGAAGTACAGCTTGACCTGGCGCCAGCCACCCGCGTAGGCGGTCGTGACGGTGCGGATGAGGTCCTCCTCCGTCACCTGCTTGTTGATGACCTTGCGCATGCGCTCGCTGCCGCCTTCGGGAGCGAAGGTGAGTCCGCTGCGTCGTCCGTTGCGGGACAGCTCATTGGCGAGGTCCACGTTGAAGGCGTCGACTCGTGTGCTGGGAAGCGACAGCGACACCTGGCTGTCCTCGTAGCGGTCGGCCAGATTGCGTGCGACATCCGCGATCTCGGAGTGGTCGGCGCTGGAGAGCGAGAGAAGTCCAACCTCCTCGTAGCCGGTCTTCTCCAGACCGTTCTCGACGATCCGAGCGATACCGGTGATGCTGCGTTCTCGCACCGGGCGTGTGATCATCCCGGCCTGGCAGAAGCGGCAGCCGCGCGTGCAGCCACGGAAGATCTCGACGCTCATGCGCTCATGCACGGTCTCCGCAAGCGGTACGAGGGGCGCTTTGGGGTACGCCCACTGATCGAGGTCCATCAGCGTGTGCTTTCGCACGCGCCAGGGGACGTCGGGGCTCGTCGGCGCGACCCGCTGGATGCGGCCATCAGGCAGGTAGTCCACGTCGTACAGGCCCGGCACGTAGACGACGCCCGTGGCGGCCAGCTCGCGCAGCAGTCCGGCGCGCCCGTCGGGGCGCCCGTCGGCCTTCCACGTCTTGACGATGTCGGTGATGAGGAGCACCGCCTCCTCGCCGTCACCCAGCACAGCGGCGTCGATGAAGTCGGCGATCGGCTCGGGATTGAACGCCGCGTGACCCCCGGCCACCACGACGGGATGCGACTCGTCACGTTCCGCCGCCAGCAGGGGAATCCCCGCAAGATCGAGGGCGGTGAGCATGTTGGTGTAGCCGAGCTCGGTGCTGAAGGACAGCCCCAGGACGTCGAAGTCCCCGACGGGCCGATGGGCGTCGACGGTGAACTGGGGAACGTCGTTCGCGCGCATGAGTGCCTCGAGGTCCGGCCACACGGCGTACGTGCGCTCGGCGAGAGCATCGGGTCGCTCGTTGATCACCTCGTAGAGGATCTGCACCCCTTGGTTGGGCGCCCCGACCTCGTAGGCATCGGGGTACATGAGCGCCCACCGGACGGCGACGTCATCCCAGTCCTTGGTGACGGAGTTGACCTCACCGCCGATGTACTGAATGGGCTTGGACACGAAGGGCAGCAGCCGCTCGAGGCGGTCGAACACGCTTGCGCCGGGGGAAGTCACATCCGGAGGATACCCGGACTCGCGGGAAGTTCCCACGCGCGACAGCTCAGGCGCCTGCCCGGGCGGCATGCAGCCGCACGTTCTGCAGCAGACCTATGGCGATCCAGGTCGCCATCATCGAGGTACCTCCAGCCGAGACGAGGGGAAGCGGGATTCCCGTGATCGGCATGATCCCGACGGACATTCCCACGTTCTCGAACGTCTGGAAGCCCAGCCACGCGACGATGCCCGTCGCGACGAGCCTGCCGTACATGTCGTCGGCTCGGTAGGCGATCATCACGGCGCGCCAGAGGATCACTCCAAGGAGCACGAGGAGGACGGCGCTGCCGACGAAACCGAGCTCCTCCCCCACGACGGTGAAGATGAAGTCGCTCTCGTTGACGGGCACGAACTTGCCCTGCGTCTGCGGGCCCTCGAACAGGCCGTAACCCGTCCAGCCGCCACCGCCGATCGCGATGCGCGCCTGATTGGCGTTATAGGCGGCGCTCGTGACGTCCTCGCCGGGATTGATGAAGGACGTCAGGCGCTGGACCTGGTACTCCCTCAGCAACCCCAGCTGGATCGCGATGAGCAGCCCGATCACGGCTCCGGCGAGCAGGCCGACCACCCATCGGGTACGTGCGCCGGACACCGCGATGATGGAGATGGCCACCGATCCCAGGATCAGGACGGTTCCCGTGTCGTTCTGCACGAGGATGATCAGGACGGGCAGCAGCGCGACGCCAAGCGACATGATCACGTCGCGATCGCGGGGCTCGCTCTCGATATCGCGCTTCTCCGACAGCAGCACCGCCATCATCATGATCACGGCGACCTTGGCGAACTCCGACGGCTGCAGGGTGAATCCGCCCGGCAGGTCGATCCACGCCCGAGCGCCCGCGATCGTGGTCCCGATCCCGGGCACGAACGGCATCAGGAGCAGGACGACCGACCCTCCGTAGATGATGGGCGTGTAGGCGCGCAGCCACCGGTAGTCCAGGCGCGACGCGAACCATCCCAGGGCCAACCCGACGACGATGTTGACGACGTGACGCTTCAGGTACGACTGGGGATCATCCGCCGAGGCCATGTCGGCACGACTCGCCGACCAGACCAGCATCGAGCCGAGGATGGTGGTGGCCAGGGCCGCGATGAGCAGGATCCAGTCGAGGTCGCGCCAGTATCCGCTCTGCTTCGTGAGCGCCCGGACCGCGGGATCGGTGGTCAGCAGGCCGCTCATGGGCTCGATCCTGCCGCACGAATATCCACGACGCCGGACTGCTGGCCCTTCGGCGTCACCGGGATGCCGTCGGGTCCGACCTCGGGAAGTGCCGTCAGCGGCTCCGCGCCGATCAGGACGCTGGACCTCGGATCGATCGTCTGGCCGCGTACGCCGAAGAGCGCCTCGTAGATCCTGCGCACGCTCGGTCCGGATGTCTTCGAGCCCGCACCGCCCTCGGTGACCATCATGACCACGGCGTACTTCGGGTCGTTCGCGGGTGCATAGGACGCGTACCACGAGGTCGAGGCCTTGTCGCCCGTCACCTGGGCCGAGCCCGTCTTGGACGCGATCGGCAGGCGGTCGAGCGGGAAGCCCTCGAAGGGGGTCTCACCGGACCCGTCCGTGGTAACCCCGGGCAGAGAACTGCGCAGGAACCGGATCGCCTTCTTCGGCACGTCCACCTGCCTCGTCACGACGGGCGCGAACGTCTCGACGACCTTGCCGTTCGCCGAGACGATTCCCTTGGCGACCTGCGGTCGATAGAGAGTGCCGCCGTTCGCGATCGCCGCGTACACCATGGCCATCTGCAGCGGCGTGACCGTCGTGTCTCCCTGCCCGATCGCAGCGTTGAGCGCATCGCCTGCACGCCACTGGTAGCCGTCCGTGCAGTTCTCGCGGTCGAGGGCCGTGTAGTAGTCGGCCGTCTTGGGGTCCGTCTTGCGGGTCTCCGGGTAGCCCTCCTCCGCATTGCGGCACCAGGTGTCCTTCTTCTCCTCCCAGTTCGCGTACTTGAACGCTCGGCTCGCGACGCGCCCACCGGCCTCACCGGGCAGGTCGATGCCCGTCGGCTCACCCAGTCCGAAGCTCGTCGCCGCCTCGGCAACCGGGTCGGGTGCATCGACACCGGCTTCCGGACCGCCGGCTTCCTGCCACATGCGTCGGGCGATGTCGTAGAAGACGGTATTGCACGACACCTCGAGTGCGCGGGTCAGCGAGATGGGCCCGTAGGCGTTCGACTCGTAGTTCCGGAAGGTCTGTCCGCCGACCCGGACACGGGACGGACACGGATAGATGCCGTACAGGTTGAAGCCGTCGAGTCCGGCAGCAGCGGTGCTCACCGCCTTGAACGTCGAGCCGGGAGCGAACTGGCCCTGGTAGGCGTTGGACGACAGCGATGCGTCGTCGATCAGCTGCTGGAACTGGCGCTTCGTCACGCCACCGATCCAGATGGAGGGGTCGTAGGTCGGATAGCTCGCCATCGCGAGCACCCGGCCGGTGTCGACCTCGACGACCACGGCGGCTCCCGACGAGCCCCGATAGCCCTGCGACTGGGCCCGTCGGACGGCTGCCTGCAACTGCTGCTCCACCACCGACTGCAGGCGCGCGTCCATGCTCGTGACGATGTAGTCGCCAGGCAGGGGCTCGCGCTGCTCCAGGGTGCCCGTGATGCGGCCGGAGGTGTCGACGGCCAGCGTGGTGATCCCGGGCTTCCCGCGCAGGACCTCGTCGTACTGACGCTCCAGTCCGGTGCGTCCTACGACGTCGGTACGCCGGAGGCGGTCGTACGCATCGGAACCCTTCTGCTCCTCGAGCTGCTCCTCGGTCACCGGCCCGAGGTAGCCGAGGATGTGGGCGGCGTTCACGTTGAAGGGTGCGGGGTACTCGCGCACCGCCTCGAGCTTGGCCGAGATCCCGGGAAACTCACGGCGCCGCTCCATGATGCTCAGGGCCGTCTGGGTGTCGACGTCGCTGGCAACGGGCACGGGCTGGTAGGTCGACCCGTTCCAGCAGACCGGAGGAGGCTTGGCTCCCTCCGACCCACACGTCTTGAGGCGGTCGGCGATCCTGTCACGGGGCATGTCCAGAATCCGGGCCAGCCTGGTGAGCACCGCAGCACCGTCGTTGGGCTCCTGCGCGAGGGCCTGACGGTTGACCGTGACCACGACAGTGGTGCGGTTGGAGACGAGGGGACGGCCGGCCTGGTCGAGGATGATGCCGCGGACGGCGGGTTCGGCGACCTCACGCACGGAGTTGCTCGTGGCCGCGGCCCGGTAGTCCGCACCCTCCATCACCTGCAGGTAGTAGGTCCGCGCGATGAGCGTGCCCAGCATGGACACCAGGAGGACGGCGAGGACGAGCAGGCGCAGGTTCGAGCGCTCGCTCACCGGTCACCTCCCGTCCCGACTCCGCTCGCGTCGAGCATGGCCTTCCGGTTCGGGTGGCCCCGTCCCGGCAGACACCTCGCCGACCGGCCGCGAACGGCGCCGGACCCGCGGGTGCTCATGGGATGACGGTACGACGCGATGATGCGGGGCCCCGTTCCCAACGCCCTGTTTCGTCCTATTTGTACCCAAAGTACTACCGGACGAGTACCTCCGGGGTCGCCTTCCGGACCACCCAGGCGACCGGCGGGATCATGATCGGCGCGAGGATGAGTCCGTACAGGACGCTGGTGAGCGTCAGTGAGGGCACCTGCTCCCAGTCGACCGCATCGCTGCCGAGCAGGGTGTCCAGACCCGACACCAGCAGCACCGCGGCACCCGTCGCGACGCCGGACATCCCCATCAGGATCCAGATCGTCCGGTCGCGCGGATCGACGGCCGTGCCCGTGACGAAGCCGATGGCCACGTACACCAGGGCATTGACACCGATCAGGGTGTCGCCGGGAGGGGCCAGATCCAGCAGGACGCCACCGGCGAATCCCGCGACCGCACCCTGCACCGGACCCATCGCCAGGGCGATCGCCACCACCGTGACGACGACGAGGTCGGGAGTCGCTCCCGGAATCGCCAGGCGTGTCAGCAGCGTCACCTCG
>JBIIJX010000234.1:0-3674 GCA_044233495.1 Candidatus Nanopelagicales bacterium | reverse complement strand
GAGAATCAAGGAGGAGCACGATGCGGGCGCGAGCACGACGGATGCCGTCGCATTCGGACTGCAGCGCACGGGGCGCATCATCACTGCCGCAGCCCTGCTGATCGCAATCGTGTTCGCCTCGTTCCTCTCGAGTTCGGCCACCAACATCAAGCAGCTGGGCTTCGGCGTGACGGTGGCCATCCTGCTCGACGCAACCGTCGTGCGCGCCCTGCTCGTGCCTGCCTTCATGCGCATCGCCGGTAATGCGAACTGGTGGGCGCCCGCTCCCCTGCGACGGCTCCACGCGCGACTCGGGCTCCGCGAGGGCTGACCCAGCCTTTCAGCGAGGATGAACCGGAATGACGATCTCGTTGCGACGCGCGAAGGGCGGCTTCCACGGCGGGTCGAACCGCGCCCAGCGGGGGTCTCCTGCGACCTCCCAGCCAGCCTCAGCGATGTGCCGACGTAGTTCGTCCGTGCGGCGGGTGACATTGCCCGTGGTCCAGCGCCCGGACCAGCGCAGGGCGGCCGCCAGTTGCTCAGGAACCTGGCGGAGGCAGACGCGGGGATCCGTCGGCGTCGGGTAGTCCTCGAGGGGCCGGGAGCCGGGGAGCACGAACCCCACGACCCACTGCTCCGGTCCGGCCGACTCCTGAATGACGGGAGCCGTCATCGCCAGGCGCTCTCCGGCAGCCTGCTGGGTCACGGGAGCCGTCATGGCCAAGGGTGCAGCCTTGCGATTCGCCCCCGAGATGTAGGAGAACAGCGGTCTGAAGGCGGTGCTGGCCGCCTCATCGGCGGGGCCGGTCACGACAACCTCTGCCACCACCCACGGCGAGTACTCCCGGAGCTCGACATCACCGAGGCTCTCCACCACCCGGTACACCTGCTGCTCGGTCATGGTCAAGTGAACACCCGGGGGGCTCCGGGCATTCCCCCTTTCCTACGCGCGCTGTGATCTTTGGTCGTCATCTTGGGGTCTCTTGACGAGGTTCTGGCTGATGTCGCGCCCCCGGTCGAGTAGACATGCACCATGACCATTCGCATGTACGGAGCCGACTGGTGCGGAGACTGCCGCCGCACGAAGGCACAATTGGAGTCGCTCGGGGTCGACTACGTCTACCTCGACGTCGAGCACGACGACGGTCTACGCGACGAAGCAGTCGCGATCGCGGGCCGGCAGTCGATACCCGTGGTCGTCCTTCCGGATGGCACGCACCTGGTCGAACCGTCGAACCCCGATCTGGAGGCTCGACTGCGCGAACTCGACATCATCGCCTGACGTCGGGTTGCCGCCACTTCGATCCTGACGCACGATGAATCCATGTCTGAGATGACCTGTCCCAAGTGCCACGGCGCGATGCGCACCTACGAACGCAACGGAGTCAACATCGAGCAGTGCACGGACTGCCGCGGGATCTTCCTCGATCGGGGCGAGCTGGAGCACCTCACCAGCGCCGAAGCCCGATGGAACGGGGCCCCTGCCGCGCCCTCGGCCCCGCAGGCCAGTCGGCCGTCAGAGGCCTACTACGAGCCCAAGGGCAAGCCGACGTACTACAAGCGCAAGAAGAGCTTCTTCGAGGAACTCTTCGACTGATCGACCTGGCACGGCCCTACGTCGGCGCGGCCCGCCGGGCGACAGGGGTCGGTCAGTTCGCGATCAGCACGGGGGTGCCGCTGATCGTGATCGTGGCTCCCGCCGCAGCCGTCACGCCGTCCATTCCCTGGACGACGGTCATGCCAGCGGGCGTCGAGAGCGACGCCGAGGAGCCGTCATCGGTGTAGCTGACGTAGAAGCGCCTGCCTGCACGATCGAAGTTGCACAGCACGACGACACCCGTCGTGGAGCAGCCACTGAACGTCGAGTCGATCACCCACTCCCGCACCCGGCCGTAGGCCCTGGTCGCGAGGTACCCGTTCCACATCTGGATCCCCAGCAGTCGGTATTCAGGCGTCCAGGCGTACCAGTAGGTGCGTGCGATACCGAAGCGGAGCGAGTCCAAGTACGTGCGCGCGACGTATGCGGGGATCTCGGCGTCCGGGATGGAGCGCGCCGCATCACCCGTGCCCGGATTCGTGATGCCGAAGTTGATCTCCGTCTCCCACACCGGCAGGGGCGGAGCCTGCGCGATCCGCAGGGCTGTCTTCATCATGCCGAAGAGCAGCGCCCGCTCGCGGGGGGTGCCGTCGGGCAGCGGGTAGAGGTGCACCGAGAACGCATCGATCGGCCAGTTGAACTGCCGCAGTGCAGCGAGGTACTCGGGGTAGAACTCGGTGAAGCCCTTGACCCATCGTGAACCGGTGGAGGCAGCCACGACCGTGGCTCCGGGCAGCTCGGCCTTGATGATCGCGTAGGCGCGGGCAGTCAGGTCGGCCATGAGCTCCGGCGTCCCGCGCCAGAACTGCGGGATGTTCGCCTCGTTCCAGATCTGGTAGGCGGCGATGCGCCCGCCATACCGGCGCAGGACGGCACGGACGTAGTCCTCGAACAGGGCCGGATCCGTCATCGGCATGGATGATCCGGCTCCGGCGAACTCCGCTCCAGGCGCCTCGGCGACCGCCGCCCACCTGGGCGTTCCCCCCAGCACCAGGAGCACCTGCTGCCCGGCTGCCTCGGCCTTGGCGACCTCGCGATCGAGCGCCTCCCAGGAGTACCTGCCGCGCTCGCGCTCGATCTGGTTCCACGACGTGCTGACGTCCCACAAGCGCACCGTGCCGGCGAACTCGGGAATGCCGACGATCGGGTGGTTGCCGAACAGGGTGCCGGTCACCGGCACCCCAGCCTCGGGGATCTGGGCATTGTCGGGCTCGGACGGCCGATACGGATTGGTCACGTTCACCGCGACTGTCCTCTGCTGCGTCACCGTCCTGCCCGCACGCACCTCGGTGCGCAACCAGATGCGCCCGATGGCCTCCCCCGGCTGCACCGTGAACGGCTTGGTCGATCCCGCAGCGGGCACCTTCCATCGGGACAGCTGCGTGAAGGTGCTGCCATCACGTGAGGAGGACAAGGTCGCCCAGCGGGGCGAGGCACCGGCCGGCACCTTCACCGTGGCCGGGAAGTCGGTGCTTGCGGGTGTGCCCTTCGGCGCGGTGATGACGATCGGTGCAGGAGCCATGGGTGCCGCTGCGGCCGGCGACGGCAGGACCACCAGCGCCGAGGCGCCGGCCAGGATCGCGGCAGCTGCAGCCCGAGCAGGGCGGCTGACGGTCCGACCAGGGATCACGGGGTGCGTCCGGTGGAGGCGCAGGGAGGCATGTGACCACCGTAACTCGCGACAGCGGCCCATGGAGCGGCGCGCCTAGACTTCACGGGTGAGCGTGAGGATCTACACCGGGCCGCACTCGGACCGCGGTCGGGGCCCCTCGGGGTGGCTCACGTACCTGCCGTGGGCTTTCGTCGTGCTCACCATCCTCGGACAGATCGTCTGGGTCCTGGTCGCCGACGGGGCACGTACCGCGCTGACGATCGCGACCGTCATCACCTTCTTCCTCGCCAGCGCAACCCATGCCTTCGCCTCGCGCGGTATCGCCTGGGCTCTCGCCTACCTCGCCATCACGCTGGTGTTCGGCTGGGCCATCGAGCGCGTCGGGCTCACGACGTCGTTCCCGTTCGGCCACTACGAGTACACCGGCACGCTGGGTCCGAGCATCTACGGCGTCCCGGTGATCATCCCGCTGGCGTGGTCGATGAT